>NZ_JASCOO010000178.1:0-3425 GCF_029959485.1 Stenotrophomonas sp. PS02301 | reverse complement strand
CCCCTTGCCGGGCGTGAATCCGCCCTCGGCCGGGCGCTGACAGGCGCCCGCATCCTGATAGACTAAATCCAACGCCCGGCACGCCGGGTGCCTTTTTTTCCAGAGATGTCTGAAGACGACAGTAGTAGCTCCACCCAGGAGCACAATGAAAAGAAGCGCAGCTGGCTCGAACGCCTGACCGCTGCCTTCTCCGGCGAACCCCACACCCGCGACGAGCTGGTGGCGGTACTGCACACCGCGCACGAAGACGGCCTGATCGCCGCCGACACGCTGCGGATGATGGAAGGCGCCATTTCGGTGGCCGAGCTCACCGTCGGCGACGTGATGATCTCGCGCTCGCAGATGGTCTCCCTGCCGGTCGAAGCCCCCTTCCTTGACCTGATGAAGCAGGTGGTCGAATCCGGCCATTCGCGCTTCCCGGTGCACGGCGACAACAAGGACGACATCCTCGGCATCCTGCTGGCCAAGGACCTGCTGCGCGGCGTGGTGGCCGACAACGGGCCGGCCAACATCCGTGAGCTGCTGCGCCCGGCGGTGCTGATCCCCGAGGCCAAGAAGCTCAACGTGCTGCTCAAGGAGTTCCGGCTCTCGCGCAACCACATGGCCATCGTGGTCGATGAGTACGGCGGTGTCGCCGGGCTGGTCACCATCGAAGACGTGCTGGAACAGATCGTCGGCGAGATCGACGATGAGCACGACGAGGCCGAGGACCACACCTCGCAGATCGCGATCCAGGCCGACGGCCAGTACGTGGTCGATGCATTGACCGCGATCGAGGATTTCAACGAGCGCTTCGGTGCCACGTTCCCCGACGACGATTACGACACCATCGGTGGCCTGGTCACCGAGGCGATCGGGCACCTGCCCGAGACCGGCGACGAGCTCACCCTGGACCGCTTCGTGTTCCGGGTGGCGCGTGCCGATGCCCGACGCGTGCAGGCGTTCCACGTGACCGTGCTGCCGCCCGACACCCACAACGAGGATTGACCCACGCCATGCGGCCCCCTTTGAATCGGTGGTCGCCGTGCCGCCTGTTGTTCGTGTTGTCGCTGCTTGCGATGGCCAGCCTGCCCTTCGGGGCGCTGGCCGCGCAGGATGCCGCCCCGGCCACTTCCGCCGAAGCGCCTGCCGCCGAGGCGCCACGCATCGGCGTGGTCACCATGCAGCCGGGCGAGATCTTCTTTGAACGCTTTGGACATGACGCACTGGTCGTAGTCGATCCGGTCACCGGCGACGCCACCTCGTACAACTTCGGTTACTTCGACCCGAGCGAGTCCGATTTCATCGGCAACTTCGTGCGCGGCGACATGATGTACTACCTGGTCGCGCTGCCGCTTGGGCAGGACCTGTCGTACTACCAGGAGAGCGGCCGCGGTGCGAGCGTGCAGTGGCTGGATCTGACGCCTGCGCAGGCGCGTACCCTGGCCGCGTCGCTGGCCAAGCGGGCCAAGCCCGAGAACGCGCGTTACCACTACGATTACTACACCGCCAACTGCGCCACCATGGTCCGCGATGCGATCGACGGCGCGTTGGGCGGCGGGCTGCATTCGCAGCTGTCCGGGCGCTCGCGCGGCAACACCTACCGCAGTGAATCGGTGCGCCTGGCTTCGCCGTCGCCGTGGATGTGGCTGGGCTTCGACATCGGCCTGGGCCCGTTCGCCGACCAGCCGCTGTCGCGCTGGCAGGAAGCCTTCGTGCCGATGCGCCTGGCCGATGCGCTGCGCCAGGTACGCAACAGCGAAGGTCGTCCGCTGGTGCAGGCCGAGCAGGAGCTGCTGCCGCACCGGATCGCCCCGGAGCCGACCGAATCCCCGCGCCGCTGGTGGCCGTGGCTGCTGTGCGGTTTGATCGCCGCTGCGGGTGTGGTTGCACTGCGCCGCCGGCGCCGCCTGCTTGGCGGCCTGGCACTGCCGTTCTGGCTGTTCTGCGGGATCGGCGGCGCGCTGCTGACCTACCTGTGGGGCTTCAGTGCGCACCAGGCCGCCTGGGCCAACCGCAACCTGCTGCAGCTCTCGCCGCTGTGCCTGCTGCTCGTTCCCGCTGCGATCACCCTGCTGCGCGGCCGCGTGCCGCGCGCGTGGTTCCGGTTCGTGCTGTGGGCGGTCGCCGGCGTGTCGCTGCTCGGCCTGGTGCTGCATTGGCTGACCTTGCAGGCGCAGTACAACCTGCAGTGGATCGTGCTGTTGCTGCCCATCCACGTGGCGCTGGCATGGGTGCTGGGCCGCCGTGACCTGCCCGTCACGGGCCGCTGACGCACGATGCCCGCCATGGATACCGTCACACCTAAAAACCCCGCCTGCGTCATCAACTGCGTTCACTACGATGACCAGGGCAAGCGCCACGACATCGGCCTGGATGCGATCAGCGATGTGATCGCCAGCGACAACGGCTTCGTGTGGGTGGGGCTGTACGAACCCGACGACAGCGTGCTGCTGAAGCTGCAGGAAGAATTCGGCCTGCACTCGCTGGCCATCGAAGACGCCCGCAATGCGCATCAGCGGCCAAAGGTGGAGGCCTACGGCAATTCGCTGTTCGTGGTGGTCACGACCGCGCAGATGGTGGACGAGCGGATCCGCTACGGCGAGACCCACGCCTTCCTCGGGCCGCGCTTCCTGGTCACGGTGCGCCATGGCGCATCGCTGTCCTATGCCGCCCCGCGCGCCCGCGTGGAGCGCGAGCCGGAGCTGCTGCGCACGATGGGCCCGTCGTACTGCCTGTATGCGGTGCTGGATTTCGTGGTCGACAACTACCTGCCGATCACCCAGCGCTACCGCGACACGCTGGAGCTGCTGGAGAAGGACATCTTCTCCGACAACTACAAGCGCCAGACCGTGGTGCGGCTGTACGAGCTCAAGCGCGAGCTCAACAAGATGCGCATGGCCGTCGCACCGCTGCAGGACATGCTCTCGCAGATCAAGCGCTACCAGGGCGAGCTGGTGCCGGACGAAGTGAAGCTGTACCTGCGCGATGTGCATGACCACGCCGTGCGGATCAGTGATGTGATCGACACCCTGCGCGAAATGCTGGGTACCGCGCTGAGCGTCAACCTGTCGCTGGTGACGCTGGCGCAGGGCGAGACGGTCAAGCGCCTGGGCGCCTGGGCGGCGCTGCTGGCCGCCCCGACCTTGATCACCAGCTGGTATGGCATGAACTTCACGAACATGCCCGAGCTGGACAAGCCGTGGGCTTACCCGGCGATGATCATCGGCGTCGGTGCGGTGTGCGTGGGGCTGTACCGCTTGTTCAAGCGTGCGCGCTGGTTGTAGGTGTAGGTAGGCGACCGTTGGTCGCTACGGTGGTGACCGTTGCTGGCTACGGCGGGCGACGGCTGGCCACGACGGTGGGTAGTGCCGGCCGCTGGCCGGCTCCTCCGGTGGCATGACCCTCATCTCATGTTCGCGGCCGTCCGGGGCATGGGCGTGAGC
>NZ_JASCOO010000177.1:0-3438 GCF_029959485.1 Stenotrophomonas sp. PS02301 | reverse complement strand
CAGGGCGGCGCAGGTGAGATCGGGCGGCCGGTGCCTGGCACCGGCCGGGTGCAGCTTACGCCGACCAGGTATCGCGCAGGGTCACGCTGCGGTTGAACACCGGCGTTGCCGCGGTGTGATCGCGGCGATCGGCGACGAAGTAGCCGGTCCGCTCGAACTGGAACGACTGCTCCGGGGCCGCAGTGGCTGCGGCCGGCTCGACATAGCCGGTGACGGTGCGGCGCGAGTCCGGATTGAGGTAATCGCGGTAGGTCTTGCCCTCGGATTCGTCGTCCGGGTTGGCCACCGAGAACAGACGGTCGTACAGGCGGATCTCGGCCGGCACCGCGTGCACGGCGCTGACCCAATGGATGGTGCCCTTGACCTTGCGGTTGGCGCCTTCCATGCCCGGGCGCGATTCCGGATCCAGCCAGCCACGCAGTTCGGTGATGGTGCCGTCGGCATCCTTGATCACTTCATCGCAGCGGATGATGCCGGCCCCGCGCAGGCGCACTTCGCCGCCGGGCACCAGGCGCTTCCAGCCCTTTGGCGGGACTTCAGCGAAATCCTCGCGCTCGATCCACAGCTCACGTGCGAACGGTACTTCGCGGGTCCCGAACGCCTCGTCCTTGGGGTGGTTGGAGAAGGTCAGGGTCTCTTCGTGACCCTCGGGCAGGTTGGTCAGCACCAGCTTGACCGGATCGACCACCGCCATGCGGCGTGCGGCAGCACTGTCGAGGTCTTCGCGCAGCGCGCCTTCGAGCACGCTGAAATCGATCAGCGAGTTCTGCTTGCTGATGCCCACGCGCTCGGCGAACAGGCGCATCGCGGCCGGGGTATAGCCACGACGACGCAGGCCCTGCAGGGTCGGCATGCGCGGATCCTCCCAGCCATCCACCAGCTGCTCGGTGACCAGCGCCATCAGCTTGCGCTTGCTCATCACCGTGTAGTTGATGTTCAACCGCGAGAATTCGATCTGGCGCGGCTTGGCGGCTTCACGCGGCAGGCCGCGATCGACCAGCGGCTGGGTCAGTGCATCGTGATGGGCGAAATCGACGTTGTCCACGCACCAGTCGTACAGCGGGCGGTGATCTTCGAACTCCAGCGTGCACAGCGAATGGGTGATGCCTTCGATGGAATCGCCCAGCGCGTGCGCGAAGTCGTACATCGGGTAGATCGGCCACGCAGTGCCGGTGTTCTGGTGTTCGACATGCTTGATCCGGTACAGCGCCGGGTCGCGCAGGTTGATGTTGCCGCTGGCCATGTCGATCTTGGCGCGCACGGTGCGCGCACCATCCGGGAACTCGCCCGCGCGCATGCGGCGGAACAGATCCAGGTTCTCTTCGACGCTACGGTCGCGGAACGGCGACGGACGGCCCGGCTCGGTGAGCGTGCCGCGGTAGGCGCGCACTTCCTCGGCCGACAGGTCGCACACATACGCCTTGCCATCGGTGATCAGCTTCTGCGCGGCCAGGTAGTAGGCATCGAAGTAATCCGAGGCATGGCGCAGCTCGTTCCATTCAAAACCCAGCCAGCGCACGTCATCCTGGATCGCGGCCACGTACTCCGGATCTTCCTTGGCCGGGTTGGTGTCGTCGAAGCGCAGGTTGCACACGCCGTTGAACTCACCGGCGATGCCGAAGTTCAGGAAGATCGACTTGGCGTGGCCGATGTGCAGGTAGCCGTTGGGCTCGGGCGGGAAGCGCGTCTTGATCGCGGCATGCTTGCCGGCGGCCAGGTCCTCGCGGACGATCTGACGGATGAAATCCCGTTTTTCCTGGGCTTCCGGAAGGGCGTCGGTGGGGGCGGCGGTAGGCTCGGACATGATGCGCGGTCGCAGTTAAAAGGCAGAAAGACCAACAGTTTAGCCTGTCGCAAGGCGACAGGCTAAACGGGTAGGTGCCGACCGTTGGTCGGCACGCCTTTCGCAGACCGGCACCACCCGGCTCCTTCGCTGGGTCGGCACGCCTTCAGCCCCCGGGCGTATGCTGGGCCCATGCCCTCCGGAGCCCATCCATGCACGTGATCTACCAGGCCGATAACCTGTTCGACGCCCATCTGGTCAAACACGCCCTGGAGGACGCCGGCATCCCCGCCTTCGTCTTCGGTGAATCGCTGCTGGGTGGCATGGGCGAGCTCCCGCTGTTCGGCGTCCTGCGCGTGTGTGTCCCCGATCTGGCCCGTCCCGAAGCGGAAGACATCGTCGCCCGGCTGGACTTGGGCGCGGCCCCGGACGACCCCATATTCGACGGAGACGAAAGCGCCGGCCTGTTGCCGGCCTAGGAGAACGCCATGTTGGGTATTGGAAACGGTCTGTTGGGCATCGGCGCCTTCAAGCAGCGCCTGCCGCGCCCGGAAGAAGCGTTGCCCGGCCGCGAGCAGCCCCTGCCGTTGCTGCACAACCAGCATTACGTCAACAGCCACCCGCTGAAAGACAGCTTCACCGGCCTGGCGCGCATCCGCTTCGCTATGGGCTGTTTCTGGGGCGCGGAGCGCAAATTCTGGACCATCCCGGGCGTCTACTCGACCTCGGTCGGCTACGCCGGCGGCGTCACCCCGAACCCCACCTACGAAGAAGTCTGCTCCGGCCTCACCGGGCACACCGAAATCGTCGAGGTCGTCTACGACCCCGCCATCGTCACCCTCGAACGCCTTCTCCAGGTCTTCTGGGAAAGCCACGACCCCACCCAGGGCATGCGCCAGGGCAACGACACCGGCACCCAGTACCGCTCCGCGATCCACGCCACCACCCAGGCCCAGCACGACGCCGCTCTGACCAGCCGCGACGCCTACCAGCAGCGCCTCAACGACAGCGGTTACGGCCCCATCACCACCGATATCGTTTTCCCCGCGCCCGCGTACTACTACGCCGAGGACTACCACCAGCAGTACCTGGCCAAGAACCCCAACGGCTACTGCGGCATCGGCGGCACTGGCGTCAGCTGCCCCATCGGCGTGGACGCCTGATACCCCAGAGCCGACCAACGGTCGGCTCTACCAGGTCCAGCAGACAGCCCTAGGCTCGCCGCGCTACTGCTCTCCCCAACGCACCAGCCATGTGTCGACGGCGCGTCCAGCAAACCCACCCACACGCGCCAACCCCAACGAAAGTGAGCCGTTGCCGTTGCCGTTGCGGTTGCCGTACGCGCCAAAAACAAAAGGCCCCGCATGAGCGGGGCCTTTTGTCGTGCAGCCATCCAACCGCCAGCGCTTACAGCCGCTCGCGGATCGTCTGCCGCAACGCCTCCAGATCCTTGGCGAACGCATCGATACCGCTCGCCAGCTTCTCCGTCGCCATCGGATCGGCCGCCAGATCCGCCGCAAACCGCGCACCATCGATCGGCGTCACCTGCACAGACTCGGCCGCACCGGCCACCAGCCTGCGCGGCAACTCACCGTGATCGGCGTCCAGCTTTTCCAGCAGATCCGGTGAAATCGTCAGGCGATCGCAGCCTGCCA
>NZ_JASCOO010000176.1:0-3520 GCF_029959485.1 Stenotrophomonas sp. PS02301 | reverse complement strand
CGGGGGCGGGGGCGGGCGGCGCCGCCCCCCGCCCCCCCCCCCCCCCCGCCCCCCCCCCCCCCCCCCCCCCCCCCCCCCACTACCGGTCATGCGTAGCGGATCGGAGGCTGCACGACATCCACGCGTAGCGTGGATTCACCTGCCGGCGTGCATCCACCAACAGTCGATCGCATCCAGCACGATGTGGATGATCAGACCGATACCGAACAGCCGCGTCTTCTTCGGCACACACAACCCCGCGTATACCGCGATCGCCGGTGCAGTGTGCAGCGGATGGAAACCGATGCTGCAGCGGTTAGGGGCGTAGATCGGGTCGGCCAGCAGATGGTCCAGATCGATGATCCAGCCCAGCAGCATCAGCACCCAGGCGGACATGAAACGCTTGCGCCAGAACATCCACGCCAGCACCGCCGGTACGGCCGCATGCAGGAACAGATGAAAGATCGCGCGGGCGCTCATGGGGTTTCCAGGTGCCTTGAAGGAACCGACGGGCCGTGCCCGACGCTACCGACGACCGGGTGAGGCCCGAAGGCCATCACCCGTCGCCACCGGCTTACGCCAGGGGCTCGTCGGACAGGTAGGTGTAGCCGGTCAGACCGGCTTCCAGTGCCTCGGACAGCTCCTGCGCGCGCTCGGGCGAGAGCTTCGCCGCCGCCACGCGCGCGGCGTAGCTGGCGCGCAGATCGGCCAGGCTGTAGCCCACGTAGTCCAGCATCACATCGGTGGTATCACCGCGGCGCTGCTGGGTGATCGCGTAGCCATCGGCATCGGCCAGTACTTCCACCGCGTCGGTGTCGCCGAACAGGTTGTGGATGTCGCCCAGGATTTCCTGGTATGCACCGACCATGAAGAACGCGATGCGGTAGCTCTCCCCGGACTTCAGCGCATGCAGCGGCAGCGAGGTGTCCAGGCTTTCGTTCTCGACATAGGTTTTCACCATGCCGTCCGAATCGCAGGTCATGTCCGCGATGATGCCGCGGCGCTCGGGCTGCTCGTTCAAGCGCTCGATCGGCACGATCGGGAACACCTGGTCGATCGCCCACGCATCGGGAATCGATTCGAACACGCTGAAGTTGACGAAGTACTTGTCGACAAGACGTTCGTTCAACTCGTCCAGCGCCGGGCGATGGCTCTTTTCGTCATAGCTCAGGCGGGCGCGCACGGCATGGGCGATGGCGTAGAACAGATCGTCGATACGGGCGCGCTGCGGCAGGTCGATCTGGCCCAGCGCATAGCTGGACAGGCCTTCGGCATGGAAGTGCTGCGCTTCCTGGAACAGCTCCACCGCCGGGCGCTCATCGAGCTCGGCGTGGATCTCGCGCAGGTGGCGGATCGCCGCCGGCTCGTCGTCGTGCTGGTCCGGCACGCGGCCTTCCTGCGCCTCTTCCACCTCGGAGACGTTGGCGATCAGCACCGCGTGGTGCGCGGTCATCGCGCGGCCGCACTCGGTGACGATCCGCGGCGGGGTCAGGCCGTGCTCCTCGCAGGCATTGGCCAGCGGCTGCACGATGTTGCTGGCGTAGGAGTTCAGGCCGTAATTGATCGAGCAGAAGCTGCGCGAGCGGGTGCCTTCGTAATCCACGCCCAGGCCACCGCCGACGTCCACGTGGGTGATCTTCGCGCCCAGGCGCGAGAGCTCCACGAAGTAGCGGGTGGCTTCGCGCATGCCATTGGCGATGTCGCGCACGTTGGAGATCTGCGAGCCCATGTGGAAATGCAGCAGGCTCAGGCAGTCGGCGTATTCGGTATCGCGCAGCGACTTCCACAGGTCCAGCAGCTGGCGCGGCGAGAGGCCGAACTTTGCCTTGTCGCCGCCGCTGTTCTGCCACTTGCCCGCGCCCAGCGAGGCCAGGCGCATGCGCACGCCCAGGCCCGGCTTGACGTCCAGCGCCTTGGATTCCTCCAGCACCAGCTTCAGCTCGGAGGGCTTCTCGATCACGATGAAGGTCTGCAGGCCCAGCTTGCGGCCGATCAGGGCCAGGCGGATGTACTCGCGGTCCTTGTAGCCGTTGCAGACGATCAGGCCACCCGGGCGCGAGAGCGCCAGCACGGCCATCAGCTCGGGCTTGCTGCCCGCTTCCAGGCCGAAGCCTTCGCCGTGGTGGCTGGCCAGGGTGCCGGCCACGCCACGGTGCTGGTTGACCTTGATCGGGTAGACGGCGGTGTAGCCGCCCGGGTACTCCCAGTCGGTCTGTGCCTGCGCGAACGCGGCCTGCAGCTTGGCCAGGCGCTGGCCCAGGATGTCCGGGAAGCGCACCAGCAGCGGCAGCTTGGCGCCGGCCTCGCGGGCGGCATCGACGATTTTCGGCAGCGATACCACCGGGCCGTCCTGGCCAGTCGGTCTCACCACCATGTGTCCTGCCTGATCCACGTCGAAGTAACCATCCGCCCAATGCGGAATCGAGTAGGTCTTGCGGGCTTGGTCGAGGGACCAATCGGTCATTTCAGTGGGCCTGGTTGGTAAAAAAGGGGGTGCATGATAACGCCTATGTGGCGACAGCTCCGTTATCATGCGCGCCCGCGCCCGTGCTCAGGCTTGAAACCTGAACGGGCCAACCCGTCCGGACGTGGCTTGCGCCACGCGGCACCGCCGCCAGCCCGGCTCCAACACCCTTCCGAACAGGACTGCTATTCCATGACTGACAACAACAACTGGTACATCGAACACTTCGAGCGCACCGGCTCGGCCATCGGCTACCGCCTGACCGGCAAGCTGGATGAAGTGCAGTCGCCGTTCCAGAAGATCGAGATCTTCGCGACCACCGATTGGGGCAACCTGATGACCATCGATGGCGCCATCATGTTGACCAGCAAGGACAACTTCTTCTACCACGAGATGATCAGCCACCCGGTGCTGTTCACCCATGCCGCGCCCAAGCGCGTGGTGATCATCGGCGGCGGCGACTGCGGCACCCTGCGCGAAGTGCTCAAGCACGAAGGCGTGGAGAGCGTGACCCAGTGCGACATCGACGAGCAGGTCACCGTGATGGCCCGCAAGCACTTCCCGGAACTGTGCGATTCCAACGACGATCCGCGCGCCGAGCTGATGTTCGACGACGGCGTGGCCTACATGGCCAACTGCCCGGCCGGCAGCGTGGACGTGGTGATCGTGGACTCGACCGATCCGGTCGGCCCGGGCGAAGGCCTGTTCAACAAGGCGTTCTACGAGAGCTGCTTCAAGGCCCTGAAGGATGACGGCATCCTGGTGCAGCAGTCCGAATCGCCGCTGATGCAGCTGGACCTGATCAACGAAATGCGCACCGAGATGGGCAAGGCCGGCTTCGGCTCGTTCAAGACCCTGCCGTTCCCGCAGCCGTGCTACCCGACCGGCTGGTGGAGCGTGACGCTGGCCCGCAAGGGCGAGAGCAGCTTCGATTTCCGCCAGGCCGATTCGGCCGCCAAGTCGTTCGAGACGCTGTACTACACCGCCGCGCTGCATACCGGCGTGCTGGTGACCCCGCCGTTCGTGGCGGCAGCCCTTAAGGGCTGATCGAAGGCGTGCCGACCAACGGTCGGCACC
>NZ_JASCOO010000175.1:0-3553 GCF_029959485.1 Stenotrophomonas sp. PS02301 | reverse complement strand
GTACCGGGACCCGCTGCAAGTACGTCCCTGTAAGCTCGTGTGTTGCCATCCATGGCAACACACGGTCCCGATACCCCACCCGCGTCGTCCCCCCGACACAGGTCGGTGCGCAGAGAGGAAACGCCTCGCGCTTTTCAATGTGCGCAATGACGTTGGGCTTCTACGAATGCGCCCTTACGGCCACTGCATTTCACCCTTGGCTACTTTCGCGCTCAGTTCCAGTGAACTCTCGCCGGCCAGGGTCGGATAGCGCTTTTTCATCGCGGCGATGAGTGCGTTGGCATCTTTTCTGCGTGTGGTTTCTTCGTCGAACGCGCGGATGTAGTTGGCGGTGAAATCCACGGCGCTGATGTCCAGGGCGGCATCGGCTGCGTAGTGGCCCGGGATGACGCGGGTGGGGTTCAGTGCCTTGATGGTGGCGAGGGTCTGCAGCCAGTGCGCGTGTGATTGGGCGCTTTGGGTGTCGGCCATCCAGACGTGTTCGCCGGCGACGATGGGGATGCCGCCGAGGAGGGTGCGCAGGGCGGGGATCCACAGGACGGTGCGGTCCGGGGTGGGGCCGGTGAGGCCGATGATCTTGATCGGTTGGCCTTCCAGGGTGAGGGTGTCGCCGTCCAGTGGGGCGGGGATGACGATGCGGCTCGGCTTGCCTGCGCCCATCTGGGGGCCCCAGAACGCGAGTTTGGCGGCCTGGGTGGCGTTGATGTGGGCGACGGTGAAGGGGGTGGCGAGGATGCGGGCGTCGGGGAAGGCGTCCTGCAGGGTGGCCAGGCCGAAGTAGTAGTCGGGGTCGCCGTGGCTGATGTAGATCGTGGTCAGGCGTTTGCCCGAGTCACGGATGCGCTGGACCAGCTGCGCGGCATCGGTGGCGGCGAACTGGGCATCCACGAGCATGGCGTCATGGCGGCCGGTGATCAGGGTGGAGGAAACCGCGAAGAGGGCGTCGTCTCCGGGGTGGTAGGGCTGCACTGCCAAGGGGGCGTCCTGCGCGGGTGCGTCCGCGGCGGGGCGGGCAGGGCTGGTGACCGGGGTGAGGGCGGTGAGGCCGGTGATCAGGGCCAAGCTGAGGGCCAGGGTGGTGCGGGAGAGCGTGGGCATCGGGGGCGGTTCCATCCAGGGCCCCGGCGGGGATCGCCGGGGCGGGCAGGGCTCAGTAGGCGACGGTGGCGATCTGGCGCAGGTACTGCGGGGTTTCGATCTCGCTGATGAAGGCGTCGGCGTAGTCGGGGTAGCTGATCCGGCTGTGGCCGTCATCGCCGACCAGGAAGTTCTTCGCCTGGGTGCGGAAGCCGCCGCGCTGCGGGCCGGGGCCGATTTCGGCGGCCGGGGAGTAGAAGGTCCAGTCGAGGTCGTCGACGGCGCGCAGCTGCTTCAGCGTCTCGCGGGCGGCCAGGGCGACCGGCTTGTAGGCGTCGGGGAAGCCCTCGGTGTCCACCAACTGCACGCCGGGGGCGACTTCCAGGCTGCCGGCACCGCCGACCATGATGAAGCGGGGCACGCCGGCCTGGCGGGCGGCGGCGACCAGGGCGGCACTGGTGGTGGTCACCGTGCTCGGGGCATCGCCCGGGCGCGGGCCGAAGGCGCTGGCCAGGACGTCATGGCCGGCGATCACGGCGGCCAGTGCGTCGGTGTCATCCAGCGCGGCCACGGCCAGCTGGGCGCCGTCCAGTTCCGCCGGGAGGTCGGTTTCACGGCGGACGATGGCAGTGACCTGGTGGCCGCGGGCGAGGGCCTGGCGGGTGATTTCACGGCCGATGTTGCCGGTGGCACCAACGAGAGCGATTTTCATGGGGGAAGGTCCGTTGAGGAAGGAAGGCCAGCGTATGCCCCTGGAATCGAACGAAAAACCGCGTATAACGGCCTAATTTGTTGCACGGATCGATCAAATGGACCGGATGACGGCGATGAACGTGTTCGTCGAGGTGGCCGAGCGTGGCAGCCTGACCGCTGCGGCCGAGGCGCTGGAGATGTCGCGGGCGATGGTGACGCGCTATCTGGCCGAGGTGGAGCGCTGGCTGGGCGCGCGGCTGCTGCACCGGACCACGCGCCGGATCAGCCTGACCGGGCCCGGAGAGGCGGCGCTGCTGCGCTTCCGGCAGATGCTGGCGATCGGCGATGAACTGCACGCTGAGCTGGCTACTGACAACCCCGAGCCTCACGGGTTGATCCGGGTGACTGCGAGTGTTTCTTTCGGGCAGCTCCACCTGGCCGCGGCGGTGGCCGAGTTCGTCAAACGCCATCCGCTGACGCGGGTGGAACTGCTACTCGTCGATCGGGTGGTGAATCTGGTGGAAGAGCGGGTGGACATCGCCGTACGCATCTCGCGTGCGATCGACCCGAGTCTGATCGCGCGCCATCTTGGGCCGTGCCGGTCGGTGTTGTGTGCGGCGCCGTCGTACGTGGCCGAGCGCGGTGCGCCGGGCACGGCCGATGCACTGGCCGCGCATAACTGCCTGACCCACCACTACGTCGGCAAGAGTGTGTGGCACCTGCAGCGCGACGGACGGCAGATCGCGGTGGCGGTGGGTGGCAACATCAGCGCCAACGAAGCATCGTTGCTGCTGGAAGCCGTACGCGCCGGGGCGGGTATCGCCATGTTGCCGATGTACCAGATCGCGCCGCTGCTGCGTTCGGGCGAGCTGGTGGCCGTGCTGCCCGACTACACGGTGGAGACGCTGGGGCTGCACGCCGTGTACGCCTCGCGCCGGCAGCTGCCGACGATCATGCGCAGCTTCCTGGATTTCCTGGTGGAGCGTTTCAGCAGCCCGCAGTTTCTGGCGTTGCTTTGAGTGCCTGGGGTCAACGGCGCATGAGCAGAGCCGTTGCGGTGCCGCCGTACAATGGGGCTCCCACGTCGTTGAAGTGAGTGTCGTCTTGTCGTATCCGTATCCGTTGGTGGTGTTCGATCTGGATGGCACGCTGGTGGACAGCGCGGCCGATATCGCCGAAGCGCTCAACCGCACGCTGCAGGACTGGCAGTTGCCGCGCGTGCCGGAGGCGACGGTGTTGACGTGGATCGGTGATGGCGTGCGGCGGCTCGTCGAGCAGGCGTTTACCGCGGCTGGCAGCGATATCGATCTGGACGAGGTGATGCCCGGTTTCATGCGGCACTACGAAGCGTGCCTGTTGCGCAGCCCGCGCTTGTTCGATGGCGTGAGCGAGACGTTGGCCGCCTTGCGCGAACGTTCGGTGACGCTGGCGATCTGCACCAACAAGCCGTCCGCGCTGGTGGCGCCGTTGCTGCAGCATTTCGGTCTGCAGGACGTGTTCGCACTGGTGCTGGGAGGCGATTCCTTGCCGGAGCGCAAGCCGAATGGTGCGCCACTGCGGTACATCGCGACGCACTTCGACGTGGCCGTCGAGGCCGCGTTGATGGTGGGCGATTCGATCACGGATTACCGCGCTGCAGTGGATGCTGGCATGCCGGTGGCGCTGGTGCGCTATGGGTATCCGCGTGGGCTGGACCTGGACCACGTAGAGGCGGTTGCCGTGGTGGATGATCTGCGGGAATTGCTGGTGTTGTAAGGCGTTCGAGCGTGTGCCGACCAACCGT
>NZ_JASCOO010000174.1:0-3600 GCF_029959485.1 Stenotrophomonas sp. PS02301 | reverse complement strand
GCCACTGGCCGGCGCCTCCCGCACCGTCAGGTGTCATGCGCTGGCCGGCCAGCGGCCGGCGCCCACGTGCCTCAGAAGCGGCCTTCCTGGAAATCCACGAAGGCCTGCATCAGCTCCTGCTTGGTGTTCATCACGAACGGCCCATGCCGCATGACCGGCTCGCGCAGCGGGCGGCCGGCCACCAGGATCAGGCGCGCACCGGTGTCGCCCGCGCGCAGGGTCAGCTGCTCACCGCCGCCGAGCACCGCCATTTCCTGTCTGGCCACCGGGCGCGCATCGTCGCCCTCGCCGATCTCCAGCCCGCCTTCAAACACGTAGGCAAACGCGTTGTGGCCCTCCGGCAGCGTGTAGCGCCAGTCCGCACGCGCGTCCAGGGTGATGTCCAGGTACACCGGATCGGTGGCCGGCTGCACGATCGGCCCCACGGTGTCACCCACCTGGCCGGCGATCACCTTGACCTGCACGCCGTCGGCCGGCGCGGTGACCGGAATATGGTCCGGTGCGAACTCCTGGTACTTCGGGTCCGTCATCTTGTCGCGCGCTGGCAGGTTCACCCACAGCTGGAAGCCGCGCATCTGGCCCGATTCCTGTTCGGGCATTTCCGAGTGGATCAAGCCGCGGCCCGCCGTCATCCATTGCACGCTACCCGGCGTGAGCAACCCCTCGTTGCCGTGGTTGTCCTTGTGCCGCATGCGGCCGTCGAGCATGTAGGTGACGGTTTCAAACCCGCGGTGCGGATGACTGGGGAAGCCGGCGATGTAGTCCTCGGCGCGGTCCGTGCCGAATTCATCCAGCAGCAGGAACGGGTCCAGGTCGGGCAGCGACGGCCCACCGATCACCCGCGTCAGGCGCACGCCGGCGCCATCGGAGGTGGCCATGCCACGGATGGTGCGCAGCACGCGCACCGGGGTTGGGCTGCTCATGGTGACTCCAGGGTCGGTGATCGATCAACAAGATGGCCTCGCCGGCCCCGCCGGCCAACCGTCATGCCCGCAACCGATTGTTCCAAGCGTGATGTTCCGATGACGTGCACGGGCACGCGCCCCCCCACCCTACGACCAAAGTACTAGCGGCAAGCCCCCGCCATTGCATTGACCGCGTCGGTGCCAAGGCGGACTCTTACGACGATCTCCAGGGAGACGCAATCTCATGAAAGGTTTTTCGAAACTGGGTTGGGCAGTCATCGCACTGCTTGGCGCATTCTGTCTAGGCACCGTCGCACTGCGCCGCGGTGAACCCATCAATGCGCTGTGGATCGTCGTCGCTGCGGTCTCCATCTATCTCATCGCGTATCGCTTCTACAGCCTGTTCATCGCCGACAAGGTGATGCAGCTCGATCCGACCCGGGCCACGCCCGCGGTGATCAACAACGACGGCCTGGATTACGTCCCGACCAACAAACACGTGCTGTTCGGCCACCACTTCGCCGCCATCGCCGGTGCAGGCCCGCTGGTCGGCCCGGTGCTGGCCGCGCAGATGGGCTACCTGCCCGGCCTGCTCTGGCTGGTGGTGGGCGTGGTCGTGGCTGGCGCGGTGCAGGACTTCATGATCCTGTTCCTCTCCAGCCGCCGCAACGGCCGCTCGCTGGGTGACCTGGTGCGTGAGGAAATGGGGCCGGTACCCGGCACCATCGCCTTGTTCGGTGCCTTCCTGATCATGATCATCATCCTGGCGGTGCTGGCGATGGTGGTGGTCAAGGCGCTGGCCGAAAGCCCGTGGGGCATGTTCACGGTCATCGCGACCATGCCGATCGCGATCCTGATGGGCGTGTACATGCGCTACATCCGCCCGGGCAAGATCGGCGAGATATCCGTGGTCGGGCTGATCCTGCTGCTGGCCGCGATCTGGTTCGGTGGCAAGGTCGCCGCCGATCCGGTCTGGGGCCCGGCCTTCACCTTCACCGGCATCCAGATCACCTGGATGCTGATCGGCTACGGCTTCGTGGCCTCGGTGCTGCCGGTGTGGCTGCTGCTGGCCCCGCGCGATTACCTGTCCACCTTCCTCAAGATCGGCACCATCGTGGCGCTGGCCATCGGCATCCTGATCGTGATGCCGGAACTGAAGATGCCGGCCCTGACCCAGTTCGCCGCCAGCGGCGACGGCCCGGTCTGGAAAGGCGGGATGTTCCCGTTCCTGTTCATCACCATCGCCTGTGGCGCGGTGTCCGGTTTCCATGCCCTGATCGCCTCGGGTACCACGCCCAAGCTGCTCGCCAATGAGCGACACATGCGCTACATCGGCTACGGCGGCATGCTGATGGAATCGTTCGTCGCGGTGATGGCACTGGTGGCCGCCTCGATCATCGACCCGGGCATCTACTTCGCCATGAACGCACCGGCCGCCGTGATCGGCCCGGATGCGGTCTCCGCTGCGGCCTACATCAGCAATACGTGGGGCTTCATCATCACCCCCGAGCAGCTGGAGGCCACGGCCGCGGCAATCGGCGAGCCGACCATCCTGCACCGCGCCGGTGGCGCACCGACGCTGGCGGTGGGCATCGCGCAGATCCTGCACGAGGCGATCCCGAGCGGCAGCAACGCGATGATGGCGTTCTGGTACCACTTCGCGATCCTGTTCGAAGCGCTGTTCATCCTTACCGCGGTCGATGCCGGTACCCGTGCCGGTCGCTTCATGCTGCAGGACCTGCTGGGCAACTTCATCCCGGCCCTGAAGAAGACCGAATCGTGGACCGCCAACATCATCGCCACCGCCGGTTGCGTGGCGCTGTGGGGCTACCTGCTCTACACCGGCGTGGTGGATCCCTTCGGTGGCATCCAGACGCTGTGGCCGCTGTTCGGCATCTCCAACCAGATGCTGGCCGGTATCGCGCTGATGCTCGGCACGGTGGTGCTGTTCAAGATGAAGCGTGACCGCTTCGCCTGGGTGACCGGCGTGCCGGCCGTGTGGCTGCTGATCTGCACCACGTATGCGGGCCTGATCAAGATCTTCGACAGCAACCCGGCGCAGGGCTTCCTGGCCCAGGCGCACAAGTACCAGGATGCGATCGCCAGCGGCACGCTGACCGCCCCGGCCAAGACCGTCGGCCAGATGCACCAGATCGTGGTCAACGCCTACGTCAACACCGGCCTGACCGTGCTGTTCCTGTTCGTGGTGTTCTCGATCCTGTTCTACGCGATCAAGACCATCTTCATGGCCCGCCGCACGCCGCAGCGCACCGACAAGGAAACCCCGTACGTGGCGCTTGAGCCGCACCAGATGGCGGACCTGTGATGAGTACCGAACTCGTCCCCGCCGGTCAGTACCAGGCCCACCGCCGCATCTGGCGGCGCCTGGTGCAGACCGCACGGCTGTGCTGCGGCATTCCCGACTACGACAACTACGTCCGGCATGTGCTGGAGAAGCATCCGGACCGCGTGCCGATGGACTACAAGACGTTCTTCCGCGAGCGCCAGGAGGCGCGTTACAGCGGCAAGAACGGGGGACGCTGCTGCTGACCTCCGGCAGCGGATGCACTCGAAAACGGCGGCGCGAAAGCGCCGCCGTTTTTTGTCGGGTCGCGTTCGCCACTGCCTGCGACAGGCCTCGAGGGGAGCCGGCCAGCGGCCGGCGCTACTGGAGCGTAAGGGGGCTCAACGTCAC
>NZ_JASCOO010000173.1:0-3724 GCF_029959485.1 Stenotrophomonas sp. PS02301 | reverse complement strand
CTGTGAATACGTCCATGTACGCTCGTAGTGCGCCATCCATGGCGCACTACGGCCCCGCCAACCCCCACCCGCCCCGCGCTGGACACTGTCCGGCGCCTCGAAAAGCGGCGTGCGGCCAAGATTAGGAGCGGTAGTGCCGGCCGCTGGCCGGCTCCCCAGCCGTGCAGGACAAGTCCAGCGGGCGAGCTAAGATGAGGTCTTTCCACCGGAACCCCTGCCATGACCACTGCCTTCGATTTCCCGTTCGTGGATCTGTCCGGCCAGCCGCAGGCGTTGGCGCAGTATCGGGGCAAGGTGTTGTTGCTGGTCAATGTGGCCAGCAAGTGCGGCTTTACGCCGCAGTACGAGGGGCTGGAAGCGCTGTGGCGGGAGTTCGGGGCGGGGGGGCTGGTGGTGATCGGGTTTCCCTGCGATCAGTTCGGGCACCAGGAGCCGGGCGATGCGGCGCAGATCGGGGAATTCTGTTCGCTGACCTATGGGGTCAGTTTCCCGATGTCGGACAAGGTGGAGGTCAACGGCGCCGGCGCAGATCCGCTGTGGCAGTGGCTCAAGGCCGAGAAGGCCGGGGTGTTGGGCACGCGCGGGATCAAGTGGAACTTCAGCAAGTTCCTGGTCGGCCGCGATGGGCAGGTGCTGGCGCGCTACGCGCCGACCGACACGCCGGCATCGCTGCGCGGGGATATCGAGGCGGCGCTGGGCTGAGGCGGTTGCCCGACCACGACGGGCCGGGATCGGGGAGTGCCGGCCGCTGGCCGGCTGCTCGTGTTGCATGATCTTCGCCGGCCCAGCCACGCATGGCGTGGCTCTACGTCATTTTTCGACGAAGGCGCGCTCGAACACGTAGTGGCCCGGCGTGCCGATGCGCGGGGAGGTCTGGAAGCCGCGGCTGTCCAGCACGGTGCGCAAGTCGGCCAGCATCTGCGGGCTGCCGCAGATCATGGCGCGGTCGTTTTCCGGATCCAGCGGCGGCAGGCCGAGGGTCTTCTGCATCTCGCCGCTTTCCATCAGCGAGGTCAGCCGGCCCTGGTTGGGGAAGGCTTCGCGGGTCACGGCCGGGTAGTAGAGCAGCTTGTCGCCGATCATCTCGCCGAGGAATTCGTGCTCGCGCAGTTCCTTCTCGAACAGGTCGCGGTAGGCCAGGTCCTTTTCGTAGCGCACGCCGTGGGTGAGGATCACCTTGTCGAAGCGCTCGTAGGTTTCCGGGTCCTTGATCACCGACAGCCACGGCGCCAGGCCGGTGCCGGTGCCGAGTAGGTACAGGTGCTTGCCCGGGTGCAGGTCGCTGATCAGCAGGGTGCCGGTGGGCTTCTTGCCGACCAGCACTTTGTCGCCCGGCTGGATGTGCTGCAGGCGCGAGGTCAGCGGGCCGTCCTGGACCTTGATGCTGAAGAACTCCAGGTTTTCTTCCCAGTTGGCACTGGCGATGGAGTACGCGCGCAGCAGCGGCCGCGCCTCGGTTTCCAGGCCGATCATCACGAACTGGCCGTTCTCGAAGCGGAAGCCGCTGTCGCGGGTCGTGGTGAAGCTGAAGTAGGCATCGGTCCAGTGACGGACCTCAAGCACCGTTTCGGCGCCAAAAGCGGAAGACATGGGGGTGGGGTTCTGGTCGGTTTCGTCGGGTCTAGTTTATCTCAAATGAGATAAATTCTCATTGACTGGCTGGACAGGCCCGCCAGGCGTGGGTTTCAGCGGTAGCCAGCGGCCTGCAGCTCGAACAGTTCGGCGTAGCGGCCGCCCTGGGTCATCAGTTCGGCGTGGGTCCCGCTGGCCTCGATCCGGCCGCCGGCCAGCACCAGGATGCGGTCGGCCATGCGCACCGAGGAGAAGCGGTGCGAGATCAGCACCGCGGTGCGGTTGTCGGACAGTTCCTTGAAGCGCTGGAACACCTCGAACTCGCTGCGGGCATCCAGGGCCGCGGTGGGTTCATCGAGGATCATGACCTGCGCATCGCGCATGTAGGCGCGGGCGATCGCGATCTTCTGCCATTGCCCACCGGACAGGTCCACGCCCATCTTGAAGCGGCGGCCGATGAGCTGGTCGTAGCCGCCGGGCAGGCCGGCGATCACTTCATCGGCCATGCCACGGCGCGCAGCATCGCGGATGCGGGCGTCGTCGGTCATCGCCTCGACCAGGCCGACGCCGATGTTCTCGCCGGCGCTGAGGTTGTAGCGCACGAAGTCCTGGAAGATCACGCCCATGTTGGCCCGCAGGTCATCGAGGTCGTAATCGCGCAGGTCGCGGCCATCAAGCAGGATGCGGCCTTCATCGGGGTCGTACAGGCGGGCCAGCAGCTTGACCAGGGTGGTCTTGCCGGCACCGTTCTCGCCGACCAGCGCCAGCACTTCGCCGGCGCGCAGGTCGAAATCCAGATGGCGCACCGCCCAGCTTTCGGCATCGGGATAGCGGAAGCCGACGTTCTCGAACACGAAGCCCTGGGTGATCGGTTGTGGGATGGCGATGGCGTCCGGGCGCGAATGGATCTCCGGTTCGATCTGGAAGAACGAAAACAGGTCGTCCAGATACAGCGCTTGCCCAGCGACCTGCGAAAAACCGATCAGCAGGCCTTCCAGCAGCTGGCGCAGGCGCAGGAAACTGCCGGCCAGGAAGGTGAGGTCGCCGATCGAGAAATCGCCGCGCACGGTGCGCCAGGCGATGTAAGCGTACGCGGCGTAGTACCCGAGCGTTCCCAGCGCGGCGAGCAGCGTGCCCCAGATCGCACGCTTGCGCGCCAGGGCGCGGTTGGCGAGGTAGAACTTCTCGGCCAGCCGTTTGTAGCGGTCGATCAGGAAGCGATGGAGGTTGAAGATCTTCACCTCCTTGGCGGTCTCAACGCTGGCCCCGATCTGGCGCAGGTACTCCAGCTGGCGGCGCTCGGGCGTCCACTGGAAATTGAGGCTGTAGCCGGCAGCGTTGAAATGCGATTCGCCGATGAACGCCGGGATCAGCGCCACCGCGAGGAGCAGGATCAACCAGGGCGCGTACACGATCAGGCCGACCGCGAGACTGGCCACGGTGATGCTGTCCTGCACCTGGCCGAACAGCTGGCTCATCAGGTTCATCCGGCCCATGGTCTGGCGGCGTGCGCGGTCCAGCTTGTCCTGCAGGTCGGGGTCTTCGAAATCCTCCAGGTCCAGTTCGGCGGCGTGTTCCATCAGGCGCACGCTGGTGACGTTGGTGAACAGCTCCGACAGCAACGTATCGGCGTAGCTGACCATGCGGCCGAGCAGGTCCGAGGCCATGGCCAGGCCGAACTCGAGTGCGAGCAGACCGAGCAGCGGGTTCAGCAGCCCGCTGGAAAGTGCCTCGCCGAACGGCGGGAAGCCCGCATCGTGCTGGCTGAGCAGTACCGCCGCATCGATGATCAGCTTGCCGACATACAGCATCGCCACCGGCAGCAATGCACGGATCACGCGCAGGCCGAGGCTGGCCAGGGTCAGCCCGGGGCTGGTCTGCCAGACCTGGCGCAGGAACGGGGGCAGATTGCGCATCGCGTTGACGCGCTCGCGCAGGCTGGGATTCTTCTGGCCGGGTGCACCGGCAGCGGGGGAGGCGGGCATGGGCGACATTGTGCGCGTCGTGACCGTGGTTGATGCATGAATTCAATGCACGCGCAGATTGCGGACGCATACGCACCACAGCGCAGGAGTGCGCGCGGACCGCAGCCCGGCAGTGCCGGCCGCTGGCCGGCTCCAGGTGGCAGCCAGCATCGTGCAGAGCCGGCCAG
>NZ_JASCOO010000172.1:0-3911 GCF_029959485.1 Stenotrophomonas sp. PS02301 | reverse complement strand
GTGCGGGACCATATGCCGCCATGGATGGCGGCATATGAGCCCCCATGGATGGGTTCACGGCGCCTCCCGCGCACCCACCCACACCCCGCCTGGCCAAGCAGCCCGGCAAACCAAGGCTCCCGCTCTCAAGCTCTCAAGCTCTTCTTAGCCTTCAGCGCCTCAACGCACCACCAGCCCGCGACCGCCACACACCGTCGCCGATGAACAGCAGCAGCCCGGTCCAGATCGCCGCGAAACCCACCGCCTTGGCCGTATCGAACGGCTCGCGGAAAAAGAACACGCCCAACAACAACCCGATACTCGGCGCGATGTACTGCAGAATCCCAACCAGCGACAACGGAATCCGCTTCACCCCATACGCAAACCCGATCAACGGCAACGCCGTCACCGCACCACCGAAGATCAACAGCGCATCGTTGCGCCAGCCCCAGCCGCAGAAGAAAGCGCCCCCGTGCCCATTCTCGCTCCATAGCGCGAACCCGATCGCCGGCAGGAACAGATACAGACTCTCCACGCCGAGCCCGGCCACCGGGTCCACCGAGATCATCTTGCGCAGCAGTCCGTACAGGCCGAACGAACAGGCCAGCCCCAGCGCGATCCAGGGCGGCGTTCCCGCATCGAGGGTCAGCCATGCCACCCCGAGGGCCGCGCAGCCCACAGCGAGCCACTGCAGGCCGCGCAGGCGCTCTTTCAGCACCACGACGCCGAGCACCACGCTGACCAGCGGGTTGATGAAATATCCCAGGCTGGTCTCGATCACGTGCCCGGCGTTGATCGCCCAGATGTACAGGCCCCAGTTGAACGCGATCGCCACGCTGCTCAGTGCCAGCGTCGGCAGCGCGCGCGGCTGCGCGGCAATGGCCTTCCACCAGCCCAATCCGTTGCTCAGCAGCAGCCAGGCCACCACCAGCACCGTGCTCCAGATGATGCGGTGCGCGATGATCTGCTGCGACGGCACGGCCTTGAGCAGGTGCCAGTAGACCGGCACCAGGCCCCACAGGGTGAAGGTGAAGGCAGTGATCGCGAGCCCGCGGCGTTGTTCCTGCAGGCTGTGGTGGGCGGGCAGGCTCACTTCGCGCGCGTCCGGGCCAGGGTCAGCACCACCACGCCGGCCAGGATCACCGCCATCGCGAGGAAGTCGCGGCCGCCAAAATGCTCGTTGCCGATGATCACGCCCAGGATCACCGCGATCACCGGATTGACGTAGGCGTAGCTGGCCACCAGCGCCGGGCGCACGTTGTGCAGCAGCCACACGTAGGCGGTGAAGGCGACGATCGAACCGAACATGCACAAGTAGGCCACCGCCAGCAGCCCATTCATGCTGGGCAAGGTGGTCGGACGTTCGCCACTGAGCAGGCCGAGCACGATCAGCATCGCGCCACCGCAGAGCATCTGCCCGGCGGCGGTCATGAACGGGCTGGGCAGATCCAGGCCGCGCGCCCAGATCGAGCCGAAGGCCCAGCCGATCGGGGCGATCAGCAGCAGGATCAGGCCCTGCGGCGTAGCGGTCAGGCTGCTGCCGGCGTTGAGCCAGACGACGCCGAGGAAGCCGATCGCGATGCCCAGCCACTCGCCACGGCTGGCGTTCTGCCCGCGCATCGCGCCGAACAGGGCCATCCACAGCGGCACCGAGGCCACCGCGGTCGCGGCCAGGCCCGAGGACACCGTGCGCTCGGCCAGTACCACCATGCCATTGCCCAGCACCAGCATGGTCAGGCCCATGATCGCCAGGTTGCGCCACTGGCGCTTGGTCGGGGCAGGCGAGCCACGCCACCGCAGCACGAGGTACATCAGCGAACCGGCGATGATGAACCGGCCCCCGGAAACCATCGTCAGCGGCAGCGCGCCGCCCTCCAGCGCCAGCCGGATCCCGAGATAGGTGGACCCCCAGACCACGTACACCAGCAGCAGCGCCAGGACGACCAGGCCGCTGCGGGGAGCGGCCGACGGGGATTCGGGTAGGACGGCCATGGGCCACCACGGTGCGGGGGAACACGAATTCTAGGCCGTTGCCGATGGCGCGGCACCCATTGTGCTGGCACGCTGATTTCACCGGGCCGCATCGTGATGCCTGACACGCACCCGTTTTTGACGTGCGGTAAGGTAACAAGAGCAATCAACGCTTCCCCGCCAGGACCCCCTACCCTGTATGAGTACATCCGTCCCCGCCACCGCGGCACCTTCTGACCGGGCCGCCCTGCGGCGTTCCATCTCCAATACCCTCAAAGGCTCGGCCGGCAACCTGGTCGAGTGGTATGACGTCTACGTCTACTCGGTCTTCGCGGTCTACTTCGAATCCCAGTTCTTCTCGGCCGCCGACAAGAACTCCACGATGTACGTGTGGGCGATCTTCGCCGCCACCTTCCTGATGCGCCCGATCGGCGCGTGGTACTTCGGCCGCTTCGCCGACCGCTACGGCCGCCGGCTGGCGCTGACGGTGTCGGTCACGATGATGGCCGCCTGTTCGTTCCTGATCGCGATCACCCCGACCGCCTCGCAGATCGGCATCTGGGCAGCGGTCATCCTGCTGTTCGCGCGCCTGCTGCAGGGCTTCGCCACCGGTGGCGAATACGGCACCAGTGCGACGTACATGTCCGAGGCCGCGCTTCCCGGCCGCCGCGGTTTCCTGTCCTCGTTCCACTACGTCACGCTGGTCGGTGGCCACGTGCTGGCGCAGCTGACCCTGCTGGGCATGCTGACCTTCTGGGACAAGCCCGAGATCTCCGCCTGGGGCTGGCGCGTGGCGTTCGGCATCGGCGGTATCGCGGCGATCGTGGTGTTCTGGCTGCGCCGCAGCATGGACGAATCGCTGCAATCCGATTCCATCGAGGCCGCACGCGATGGCCGCGCCAAGGCCTCCGGCTCGATGCGTGAGCTGTTCGTCAACCAGTGGCGCCCGCTGCTGCTGTGCTTCCTGATCACCGCCGGCGGCACCGTCGCGTTCTATACCTATTCGGTCAACGGGCCGAAAATGATCCAGAGCGCGTTCGCGGGCGATGACGTCATGACCGGGACGATGATCAACCTCGGCGTGCTGACCTTCCTGATGGTGCTGCAGCCGATCGGCGGCTGGCTGTCGGACATGGTCGGGCGCAAGAGCCTGCTGGTGTTCTTCGGCATCGGCGGCGTGCTGTACAGCTGGTACCTGATCACTGAACTGCCGAACCAGCACGATCCGTTCATGGCCTTCCTGGTGCTGGGCATCGGCTTCGTGATCCTGACCGGCTACACCTCGATCAACGCGGTGGTCAAAGCCGAACTGTTCCCGACCCATGTGCGCGCACTGGGCGTGGGCTTTGGGTATGCGATGGCCAACTCGCTGTTCGGTGGTACCGCGCCGCTGCTGTACCAGGGCGCGCTGAAGACCGGCCAGGTCGGCATGTTCGCGGTGTACGTCACGGCGATCATCGCCGTGTCGCTGGTGGTCTATATGTTCTTCCTGACCAACAAGGGCCCGAACTGGCTTGATGGCACGCGCAAGTAACCGCCGCACGGCCCACCCCGCGATCGCGCGGGGTGGGGGGATGCTCGCGATGCTGGTCCCGGGGTTCGCCCAGGCCGGCACCGCGGCTCATGCAATCAGCGCCCCTGCGGGCGCTGCATTGCTATGGGCGGCAGCCCTGCTCGCCGCCAGCACGACCGTGGCGTGGGTGCTGGGTCGGCCATCGGCGCAGGCCCGCTGGCCGCGGATCGGTTTCGGCCTGGCGCTGCTGGCGGTGATGGTCGCCCTGGCACTTCAACTGGCGGCCGACCTCGGCAGCGGTCACAGCGCGCTGCAGCTGCGTTTCGGCCGGCATGTCGCCAGTGCCGACACCCAGCCGACGCGGTTCGGCTGGGTGATCGCCTGTTATCTGGCCGCGCTCGCGGCCAGCGGCTGGGGCGCCTGGCGCCTGTTGCGGCGGCGCTGAGCC
>NZ_JASCOO010000171.1:0-3912 GCF_029959485.1 Stenotrophomonas sp. PS02301 | reverse complement strand
CTATTGGACCAGCGAGTTCAAGTAAGCCAGACAGCGGGCCTGTGCACAGCGCAGGCCCGCTTTCCTCGCCGCACCACCCTGCCGAACCACCACTCGGGCCCCCGCCTCAGCCATGAATGCCATCGCCCAGCCTGTTCCCGCACCGTCCCTCCGCGACCTGCGTGATGCCCGCAACGACAAACTGTTCCGCTGGGTCCTGATCGCCACCGTCATCCTGGTGCTGGTCGCCCTGGCCTGCGCCGCGCTCTCGATGCTGTGGGGCGGCCGCCATGCCCTGCAGGAGCAGGGCCTGAGCTTCTTCTACTCCTCCGAATGGAATCCGGTGGAGAACAAGTTCGGTGCACTCGCACCGATCTACGGCACCCTGGTCACGGCCCTGATCGCGATGGTCATCGCCGTGCCGGTGAGCTTCGGTATCGCCTTCTTCCTGACCGAGGTCGCCCCGCGCTGGCTGCGTGGCCCGGTCGGTACCGCCATCGAACTGCTGGCCGGTATCCCCTCGATCATCTACGGCATGTGGGGCCTGTTCGTGCTGGTCCCGGTGATGACCGAGTACGTCACTCCGTTCCTCAATGATCACCTGGGCACGCTGCCGATCATCGGCCCGCTGTTCCAGGGTCCGCCGCTGGGCATCGGCGTGCTCACCGCCGGCTTCGTGCTGGCGATCATGGTGATCCCCTTCATCTCCTCGGTGATGCGCGAGGTGTTCCTGACCGTGCCGACCCGCCTGAAGGAATCGGCCTATGCGCTGGGCTCCACCAAGTGGGAAGTGAGCTGGGACATCGTCCTGCCCTACACCCGCTCGGCGGTGATCGGCGGCATCTTCCTCGGCCTCGGCCGTGCCCTGGGTGAAACCATGGCGGTGGCCTTCGTGATCGGCAACAGCGTGCGCCTGTCGCCGTCGCTGCTTGAACCGGGCACCACCATTGCCGCCCTGATCGCCAACGATTTCGGCGAAGCCACCGAAACCTATCGCTCGGCACTGCTGCTGCTCGGCTTCGTGTTGTTCCTGGTGACCTTCGTGGTGCTGGCGATCGCCCGCCTGATGCTGATGCGCCTGGCCCGCAAGGAGGGCAACTGATGTCCACCGCCAATGCCCAACCGCTGTACCTGCGCCGCCGCATCGTCAACGTGGTCGCGCTGCTGATGTCCTGCCTGACCGCACTGTTCGGCCTGTTCTTTCTCGGCTGGATCCTGTGGACGCTGGCCTCCAAGGGCCTGGCCGGCATCAATCTGGATCTGTTCACCAAGATGACCCCGCCGCCGATGCAGGACGGTGGTCTGGCCAATGCCTTCTTCGGCAGCGCGGTGATGTGCGGCCTGGCCATCGCCATCGGGACGCCGCTCGGCGTGCTGGCCGGCACCTGGCTGGCCGAGTACGGCAACTTCCGCAAGACCGGCACGGTGGTCCGCTTCGTCAACGACATCCTGCTCTCGGCGCCGTCGATCGTACTGGGCCTGTTCGTCTACACCCTGTATGTGATGCAGACCGGTGGCCAGTTCTCGGCCTTCGCCGGTGCGCTCTCGCTGGCATTCATCGTGCTGCCGGTGGTGGTGCGGACCACGGATGAAATGCTGCGCCTGGTGCCCTCGCAGATGCGCGAAGCGGCGCTGTCGCTGGGCATCCCGCAGTGGAAGGTGACGGTGCAGGTGCTGTACCGCAGCGCCGCCGCCGGCATCGTGACCGGCATCCTGCTGGCACTGGCCCGCATCTCCGGTGAAACCGCCCCGCTGCTGTTCACCGCCTTCGGCAACCAGTACTGGAACAGCAACGTGTTCCAGCCGATGGCCTCGGTGCCGGTGGTGATGAACCAGTTCGCCGGCAGCCCGTATGAATCCTGGCAGGTGCTGGCCTGGGCCGGCGCGCTGGTGCTGACCGTCTTCGTGCTGCTGGTCAGCCTTTCCGCGCGCGGCATCCTGCTGCGCAACCGTATCTCCCATGACTGACCTTTCCACGGACATCGCCATGAACGATCTCTCCAACGCCGTGCCGATGCAGCGCATCGTGGTCCCGGCCTCGCATGAAAGCCTGCAGACCCCGGCGCCGATCAAGCTGGCCGCACGCGGGCTGGATTTCTACTACGACAAGTTCCATGCGCTGAAGGGCATCGACCTGGAGATTCCGGAAAAGCGTGTCACCGCGCTGATCGGTCCCTCCGGCTGCGGCAAGTCCACCCTGCTGCGCATCTTCAACCGCATCTACGCGCTGTACCCCAAGCTGGAAGCGCGCGGTGAAGTGATGCTGGACGGCGAGAACATCCTCTCGCCGAAGTACCCGATGAACCGCCTGCGCAGCAAGGTCGGCATGGTATTCCAGAAGCCGGTGCCGTTCCCGATGACCATCTTCGAGAACGTGGCCTATGGCATCCGCCACCACGAGAAGCTCTCCAAATCGGAGATGACCGATCGCGTCGAGCAGGCCCTGCGCCAGGGCGCGCTGTGGGACGAGGTGAAGGACAAGCTCAACCAGAGCGCGCTGGGCCTGTCTGGTGGCCAGCAGCAGCGTCTGTGCATCGCCCGCGCCGTGGCTCTGCGCCCGGACGTGCTGCTGCTCGACGAGCCGACCTCCGCGCTGGACCCGATCTCCACCAGCCGCATCGAGCAGCTGGTGGAAGAGCTCAAGCACGATTACACGATCGTGATCGTGACCCACAACATGCAGCAGGCCGCGCGCGTGTCCGATTACACCGCCTTCATGTACCTGGGTGACCTGATCGAGCACGACCGCACCGAAGTGATCTTCTCGCAGCCCAACAAGCAGCAGACCGAAGACTACATCACCGGCCGCTTCGGCTGATTCCGGCCCACGAACCCTGGATAGAACCGCATGAGCATTCCCAACGACCACATCGTCAAGAGCTACGACGAAGAACAGCAGCGCCTGGTGGCCGAGATCGTGCGCATGGGCGAGATGGCGGTCGCGCAGCTGGAGGCGTCCATGGACGTCATCGAGAAGCGCGACGAGAACGCCGCCCAGCGCATCATCGCCAACGATGAAGCCATCGACCAGCTTGAGCAGCACATCAGCCACGACGTGATGCGCCTGGCGCTGCGCGGGCCGATGGCACGCGACCTGCGCGAGATCCTGGCCGGCCTGCGCATTCCCGCCGACATCGAACGCATCGGCGATTACGCGGCCAACGTGGCCAAGCGCTCGATCGCGCTGAGCAAGGTGCCACCGCTGCCGCAGATCCAGGGCCTGCGCGCGCTGGGCCGGCTGGCCGCACAGCAGGTGCGCCGCGCGATCGAGGCCTACCGCGACAACGACGCCGCCGCGGCGCTGGAGCTGCGCGACGATGACGCCCGCCTGGACGCGCAGTACACCGCGCTGTTCCGCGAGCTGCTGACGTACATGATGGAAGACCCGCGCAACATTACCCCGTGCACCCACCTGCTGTTCATGGCCAAGAACCTGGAGCGCGTGGGCGACCATGCGACCAACATCGCCGAGAACGTGTGGTTCCTGGTGCATGGCGAGCAGGCGCTGCCGCCGCGCGAGAAGCGCGACGAGACCAGCAGTACCGATCACGTCTGAGCGCGTGCTTCAAAAATGGAAAGCAAAAGCCGCTGCCTTCGGGTGGCGGTTTTTTTTGTTCCTCACCCAAAGCACGACAGCACCTCAGCGGTACTTTGGATCCACCAGTGTTTTCGCTTGGGCCTGCCGCGGGCGTCACGCCCCGCATCAACCGGCAGGCCCCTCGGCAAATGTCCCCCGGCCGGCGCCTCGCGGCGACGGCCTCCTCCTTGATTTTGCCCAGGGGCCTGCCGGCCGCTACGGGGCTCGCGTGTTGGACGACTCCGCGAAGTCGTGCCTTTCTGTGGGCGCGCAGGGTCTCGAGTCGCTGGGTCGCGATGCCCTTGTGGGCGAACTCAAGGAGGAGGCGCCGGCCGCAGGCCGCCACCGGGGGACAT
>NZ_JASCOO010000170.1:0-3940 GCF_029959485.1 Stenotrophomonas sp. PS02301 | reverse complement strand
CCCGCAGGCGGCCGCGATCGGGCAGGGCATCAGGCGCGGGCGGCCTGGTCCAGCAGCCACTGGCTCAGCAGGCCGACCGGACGGCCGGTGGCCATGCCGCGCTTGCCTTCGTCGCTGGCCACGCCGGCGATGTCCAGATGAGCCCAGCGCTGGCCTTCGGCGAAGCGCGACAGGAAGCAGCCGGCGGTGATCGCACCGGCCCAGCGGCCGCCGATGTTGTAGATATCGGCGAAGCTGGAATCCAGCATCGGCTGGTACTCGTCCCACAGCGGCAGGCGCCAGGCGCGGTCGAACACGTGCTCACCGGCGGCCAGCAGCTCGTTGGCGAGGTCGTCGTGCTTGCTCATCAGGCCGGCGGTCTGGTGGCCCAGCGCCACCAGGCAGGCACCGGTCAGGGTGGCCACGTCGATCAGCGCGGCCGGCTCGAAGCGCTGCGCGTAGGTCAGCGCGTCGCACAGGATCAGGCGGCCTTCGGCGTCGGTGTTGCCCACTTCGATGGTCTTGCCCGACATCGAGGTGATCACGTCCGACGGGCGGTAGGCATTGCCGTCGATGGCGTTCTCGACCGCCGGCACCACCACCACCAGGTTGAGCGGCAGCTTGGCCGTCACGGCCGCGACGAAGGTGCCGATGACGTTGGCGCCACCGCACATGTCGTACTTCATCTCTTCGATGCCGCCCTGGGTCTTCAGATTGACGCCACCGGTATCGAACGTGATGCCCTTGCCGACCAGCACATAGGGCTTGGCGTCGCCGCCGTTGTTCCACTTCAGCACGACCAGGTGCGGGCGGTTGGCCGAGCCACGGGCCACGGCCAGCAGCGAGCCCATGCCCAGCGCTTCCATCTGGTGCTCGTCCAGCACCTCCGCTTCGGCGCCTGCATGCGCCTGCGCGAACGCGACCGAGGACTCGGCCAGGTAGGCCGGGGTGCAGACGTTCGGCGGCAGGTTGCCCAGCTCGCGGGCGTACTGCACGCCGGCGGCGATGGCCTGGCCCTGGGCCAGCGCCTGGGTGTCGGTGCCGGCGATGGCCAGCGTGGTCAGGCCCGGCTCGTCGGCCTTCTTCTTGCCCAGCGTGGCGCTGTAGCGGTAGGCGGCGTGGTCGGCGGTGATGATGGCCTGGCGGATGTTCCAGGCGGCATCGCGGCCCTTGACCTCGATCTCGGTCAGGGTGAACAGCGCCTGATGGTTGACGCCGCTCTTGAGGGCGCGGCTGGCATCGCCGACCGCCTTGAGGTACTGCGCCACGCCGAACTTGGCCGGCTCGCCCAGCCCGACCACGAGCACGCGTGCGGCGGTGACGCCGGGCAGATCGTGCAGCAGTGTCGTATTGCCGGTCTTGCCGCCCACGTCGCCGCGGGCGATCAGGGCCGACAGACGGCCACCGGACGCGGTGTCCAAGGCCTGTGCCGCGGGGCTCAGGGTCTGGTCGGCATAGGCGCCGACGATGACGCAATCGCACTCGGCCGAGGCCGGCGCTGCGTGGTTCAGGGTGAATTCCAGGGCCATTGATCAGATTCCGTTGGCAAAACCGTACAATCGCGAGCTGTTTACGTCCCGTCAGTAGACTGGGCAGCACCGCGAACGAATCCGAGAGTTTAAACCACCGCCCCATGTCGAAGCTCGATCGCTATCTCCTGCGTGATTTCGTCCAGAGTTTCCTGGCCACCCTCATCGTGTTGCTGGTGGTGAGTGTCGGCGGGGTCCTGGTGGACATCCTCGGCAACATCGCCGACGGCCGTCTGCCTGCCCGCCTGCTGTTCTCCCAGTTGGGCCTGCAGTTCATCGTCTACATGCCGCTGATCCTGCCGCTGGCGCTGATGCTGGGCCTGCTGCTGGCCACCGCGCGGCTCTACCGGGACTCGGAAATGGCGGTCATCACCGCCATCGGTGTCGGCCCCAAGCGCCTGCTGCGGCCCCTGATGATGCTGGTGGTGCCGGTGGTCGGCCTGATCGGGCTGTGCTCGCTGTGGCTGGGCCCCTGGGCCGACCGCACCAGCGAGACCATGATCGACGAGGCCAACCGCAGCGTGGTCATGGCCGGCCTGGAGGCCGGCAAGTTCACCCCGCTGCCCAACGGCGGCGTGGTCTACCTGGCCTCGGTCTCCCCCGACGGCACCCAGTTGGGCAAGGTGTTCCTGCAGCGCCAGAAGGAAGACCGCATCGAAGTGATCTCTGCCGACCACGGCCGGATGTACTTCGAGGGCGCCAAGCAGCGCTATCTGGAGCTGGATGACGGCCACCAGGTCGAGGGCCCGGCCAACGGTGCGCTGGATTACAAGCTGATGACCTTCGCCCGCAACGACGTGGCCATGCCCGACGGTGCCGAGACCCGCAAAGACGATGACCCCGAACTGCTGCGCACCACCGAGCTGTTCGGCGATGAGCGCCCGGAGGCCCAGGCCCAGCTTCACTCGCGCATCGCCCCGCCGCTGATCGCACTCGCCTTCGCCCTGATGACCCTGCCGCTGGCCCGCAGTTCGCCGCGGCAGCAGCGCTACGGCCGGATGATGCTGGCCTTCATGGCCTACATGGTGGGCATGAACCTGATGTTCATCGGCACCCGCTGGATCGCCGATGGCAAGATCCCCGCCGTGGCGGGCCTGTGGTGGCTGACGCTGCCGTTGCTTGCCCTCGCCCTGTGGATGTATTTCCGCGACGGCAAACTGTCGCGTCCCCGGAGGACCGCATGAACGTGTTGCGCCCCATGCGGTTTGATCTGTACTTGGGCCGTGCCGTGTTCGGCACCGTCCTGCTGACTTGGGCGGTGCTGGTCGGCCTGGACGTGGTCATGGCCTTCTCCGGGGAGTTCAAGGACGTTGGCAAGGGCAGCTACACCGTCGGCCACGCGGCCGCCTGGGTGCTCTACACCGTGCCTCGCCGCGCCTATACCTTCTTCCCGACCGCCGCCGTGATCGGCGCGCTGATGGGCCTGGGCCAGCTGGCCGCCACCTCCGAACTCACCGCACTGCGCGCGCTGGGCCTGTCGCGCAAGCGCCTGAGCGTCTCGGTGGCGATCGCGCTGTCGCTGATGACCGCGGTCATGGTGTTCAGCGGCGAAACGCTGGGCCCCTGGGGCCAGAGCAAGGCCGATGACGTCAAGATCAGCGCCAGATGGGGCAGCAGCCTGAGCGCGGCCCGCTATTCGGGCGTGTGGGCGCGGGAAGGCGATACCTTCCTCAACGCGATCAGCGGCGACGAGCAACTGCAGGCCGGGGGCGGCACGCGCCTGATCCTGCACGACGTGCGTCTGTACAAGATCGCCGACGACGGCCGCTTGGCCTCGATGACGTATGCCACCACCGCCGAACATGACGCCGGTGGCTGGGTGTTGAACAAGGTGCGCCGCGATATCTTCGGTGAGCGTTCGGCAACGCGCGAGACGGCCGAGTCCGAGCCATGGGATTCACGCTTGGATGCGGCGGCGCTGGCCAGCGGCATTTCCAAGCCACGCAATCTGACGGCGATGGATCTGCGTAACAGCATCGAGTACCGCAAGCGCAACGGGCTGGATGCGCGCGATTACGAGGATGTGTACTGGAGCCGTTGGTTCTATCCGATCAATGTGTTGGCGTTGTGCCTGGCGGCGATACCGTTCGCGTTCGGTTCGCTGCGCAGTGGCGGTATGGGCAAGCGGTTGTTCCTGGGCATTCTGTTCGCGTTGGGCTTCTGGTTGCTGCAGTTGTTCTTCGGCCGCATGGCCGGTGCGCTGAAGTTCGATTACCGGATTGCGTATGCGTTGCCGCCGATCGTGATGATGGTGGTGTCCGGGTTGTTGTTCCGACGTAAGTCGGGCTGATTCATCCGGCCGGCCTGGCGGCAAACGCCGAAGCCAAAGCCAAAGCGGCCACCATGTGCTGTCGAGCTAGGCGCGACGGGCTCGCCATTCCGGGACGCGCCGCAAGTACGTCCCTGTAGGCTCGTGTGCTGCCATCCATGGC
>NZ_JASCOO010000016.1:0-63193 GCF_029959485.1 Stenotrophomonas sp. PS02301 | reverse complement strand
TTTTAAAACCCCCCCGCGCACCCCCCCCCCCGGGGGGGGGGGGGTTCCCCCCCCCCCCCCCCTTCGTTGCTTCAGGTCTGCACTCGGCCCGGCGCGGTCAGAACCGCGCCGTGGCACCCACGAAGAAGGTGCGTGCGCCGCCGTCGTAGTTGTTGCCTTCCTCGATGGTGGAGACATCGCCGAGGTTGAGCACGCCCGCGCGCACCGTCAGGTGCTCGTTGACGTCGTAGCCGGTGACCAGATCCCAGGTGGTATACGCCTTGGCGAACGTGGCGCTGGTGGAGGACACCAGCTGTTCGCCGATGTGCTGCGCGCTCAGGTTGAGCGACCAGTCATCGGTGACCTGCCAGTCCAGCGAGGTATTGGCGGTCAGCTTGGGCACCACCAGCAGGCTGGCGCCGGTGGTGCGGTTCTTCGATTCCAGCATGCGCGTGGCGTTGGTGATCCAGTTCAGTCGCTCATGCAGGGGCACGGTGACGCTGGCTTCGACGCCGCGGGTACGGGCCTTCTGGATGTTCTGCGCGACCGTCCACCAGAAACCGTTGACGAAGCTGGTCGTCTGGCCGGGGATGTCACGCAGCGGGACCTGCTGGATCTTGTCATCGAAGTCGGTCAGGAAGTAGGTGGCCGAGGCCGACCAGCCGTTCTTGTCGTAGCCGACGCCCAGCTCGTAGTTGGTGCTGGTTTCCGGCTCCAGGTTCGGATTGCCGGCCATGTAGCAGCCGGTGGTGCCATCGGCGCTGATCGAGCGGTTGGTCCAGCCTTCCACGGTCAACGCGGTGCAGCCGTTGCCACCGGACTGGGTCGCAGCGCCCGCGGTGCCCTGCTTCAGGGTGGGCGCGCGGAAGCCCTGCGAGACACCGCCGCGCACGGTCCAGTCATCGGACGGGTGCCAGACGCCGTAGACACGCGGGCTCAGGTTGTCGTCGTAATTGTCGGTGTTGTCCCAGCGCAGGCCCACGGTCAGGATGAAGCGCTCGTGCAGCGTGATGTGATCTTCGGCGAACAGCGCCCAGGAGTCGGCCTCACTGACCGGGCTGATCCGCCCGGTACCGGTCCAGGTGACCGGCACGGTGCCGATGGTGTCGCCGTTCTTCAACTCTTCGCGCTTCCACTGCCCGCCCACGTTCAAGCTCTGCTCGACGCCCCAATGGAAGCTGCGGGTGAACGCGGTATCGAACACCGTCTCCTTGGAGTGGTTGCCGACCACGCTGCCCTTGTCTTCGTAATCGTTCTGCACCAGCGTCGTCTTGGACGTGGCGGCATCGCCGTAGCGACCATCGTGCATGACCACGTAGCCGGTCTGCACCAGCTTGGACAGACCCCACGCACCGACCGCGCCGGCACCACTGTTGCGCTGCTCGCCACGCGAGGCTTCAAAGCCGACGGTGTGGTCATCATTGACGCGCCAGTTCAGCAGCGCGTTGGCGTTCTCGGCCTTGTTGCCGGGCGTCTGGCGGCGGCCGGTATCCGATTCGCGGTTGGTGACATTGGCACCGACGCGCAGGCCCAGGTTCTCGGTCAGCGGACCACTGAACAGCGCGCCCATCTGGGTGGTATCGCCGCGGGTCGGGGAATCGGGCTTGCTGTAGTTGAAGGTGACCGAGCCGCCCCATTCGTCGGCGATCTTGCGGGTGATGATGTTGATCACCCCGCCCATCGCATCCGAGCCGTACAACGAGGACATCGGCCCGCGGACCACCTCGATGCGCTCGATCATGTCCGGCGAGAGCCAGTTCAGATCCTGCGGGCCCAGGTCATCGCGGTAGTTCACGCCGGAGGAATTGCCCTGGCGGCGGCCGTCGATGAGGATCAGGGTGTACTGCTCGGGCAGGCCGCGCAGGCGGATCTTGGACTGCGCGCCGGACAGCGCGTAGCCGCCGGTCACGCCGGGCACGGTGCTCAGCAGTTGGCCGATGCTGCTGACCGGCTTGCGTTCGATCTCCTCGCGGGTGATCACGCTGATGCTGGCCGGGGCGTCCTTGATCCACTGCTGGGCGCCGGTGGCGGTGACCACCACGGTATCCATCTGGCGGGGTGAGGCGGCTGCATCCGCAGCGGCATCGGCATGCGCCTGGGCGGTCAGTACCAGACCGATGGCGACGGCCAGCGTGGCGCCGGAACGACGGGAAGAAGGGGAGGGGTGCGACATCGCGAAAGTACTCCGTGGCTATGGGAGCCCGCTGGCGATGGCTGGGGACGTCCGTGTGGGGTTTCAAGTAATCTTAACAATAGTATCACGAATCATTCGCATTTGAAATGTAGTGATACACGTCGATATCGACGGCTGCCGTTATCGCTGTGCGGGGTCGATCACGAGAAACCCATGAGGGCCGTGCGGTTTACTCCACAACACGCAACTGCCCGGTAAAGCTCGGCCGCAGTGCCAGTTTGTGGGTGATGCTGGTGATGGTCCGGCGCGGGTCGGTCGGGTGCGGCCGTGAGGCGGTGCTGCTTCTTCCCTGGCGCCACAGCCCGAACATCACGATCTCCGCGCCCACCGGGAAGGACTTCAGCCACGCCGTATCGGTGTGCCCGACGCTGACTTCGTAGAAATCCCGGCGGTCGGTCACGCCGGTGTGCTGATACTTCGGGGCACAGTTGAGGAAGGTGACGCGATGGGGGTCACCCGGCTGTGGCGTGCGATGTGACCGCACCGTCCCGAGCAGCGCCAGCGGCAGCTCGCTGGATGCCGAGCCAAGCCGTTCCCATGCCTCGTCGTAGCGGTCCTGCCCGTAGAGGAAATTCGCCCAATCGACCCGCTTCTTGCCCAGGCGCAGGGTCAGCTGCGCGGTCAGCAGCGTGTCGTCCTCGCACATCGCCTGCAGGATCAGCAGGTCGTTGAGGGTGCGCAGGTGACCGTCGAATGGTGCGTCTGCCGGGAGAAGTGCCGGCCCCGCGCTGCCGCGTTTCAGGGCCTGCTGGAGGATCAGCAGGCGAAGCTCGTGCTTCCCATCATCCAGCGTCGGCAGGAACTCGGGATCGCCACCGGCGGCAAGCAGGGCCTGCAGATGAGAGGCCGCGATGTAGCGACACCCGGGCAGATGCCCGGTGCCCTTGTTCAGGGCGAGGTAGGCGGGGAAATGGAGGGGCGGGGCGCGATCCACGCCGGGCCTGCTGTGCTCGGGAACGAATCTCACCGGCACGTTGCACCCATCGCACAGCAGGGTCGGCAGGGTCTGTTGCGCGTCATGACGCTTCTGCAGGTCGCCCACCCGGTGCAGGGTGCCGTGCGTGCCCACTGCCTTGCGCATCTTGATTCCGCGACTCATCTGCAACCACTGCTTCGTTCAATGGCGACCATCATAGTCGCTTCGATCAGTCGCCCTGTGTCGCGAAGCGCAGCCGGTTGTGGTCGGGGTCGATCACCATCATTTCGCGCCCGCCCCACGGCACGTCTGCCGGCGGTCGGAAGACCGGCGCGCCGGCCGCAACGAACGCGGCATGCAATGCGTCCACGTCGGGCACATGAAAGTACACGGCGCCCCCGGGCTCGCAATCGCCGGTGTGTTCGCTGAGGAACATCTGCTGGCCCTCACGGCTGATCTGCACGAACAGCGGCATGTCCGGTGCGAAGCGGTGTTCCCAGTCGATCGCGAACCCGAGCCGCTGGTAGAACGGCACGCTGATCGCGGCATCGGTCATGCGCAGTTGCGGAATGACGGTCTGCGGCATGGGTGCGGCCTCAGCCTGGATAGGACGGGAAGCGCTGATCGGGGTGAGTCTTCTTCCATTCGGTATGCGCGACCGTGCCTTCCCAGGACAGGAAAGCGTTCGGTACGCGCCCGCGGCCCGACCAGGTGGCGCCGCTGTGCGGCAACCAGAAACGGGGCGGCAGATCTTCCTTCGGGGCCTTGGCGGCCTTGGGGGCTTTCTCGCGCTTGGCCGCAGGCGCGGTGTCCAGCAGCGCCCGGATCCTGCGCTGCTGCTCGGGGCTGAAATCGGCGTAGCTGGTGGTCAACAGGAGCGTGACACGCTCGTAGGCTTCCCTGGTGGCTGCTTTCAGCAGTGCCTGCTCGTCCATTCCAGATCGCGCGACCGCCGCTGCCAGTGTGGCGTTCATCGTTGCTGCGGAAGAGGCGGTGGAGGGCGTACGGGGCATGGGATTCCAGAGAAGGAGGGACTGACGGAGGGCACGATAGCAAATGCGTATGTGAAGCGGCCGATGGTGGTGTCCGGCGTGCCTACGCCAACCTGAACAGGGGTCGGTTCATCTGCAGGTACGCAATGTTCCGGCAACCTTCGGCGACCAGATTCGATTCAACACCGTTCCCTTGGAGGATCCAACCATGCTCACCTCGACCGTTTTCAGCTTCCGTGGCCTGGCTCTGGCATTGGCACTGACCGCTGGCGTGACCGCCGCGGGCAATGCGGATGCGATGTCGCGCAAGGACAAGAACACGCTGGTCGGTGCCGTCGTGGGGGGCGTGGCCGGGCACGTGCTGTCCAACGGAGATCCGCTGATGACCGCCGGTGGCGCGGTGGCAGGCGGGGCCATCGGCAACGTGACCACGAAGGATCGCCGGGACAACCGTAATCATCGCTACGACCGCGATCGTCGCTATGACCGCGACCACCGCTACGAGCGGAGCAGTCGCCATGACCGCCGACATGACCAGCGTCGCTGGAACCAGGACCGCCGCAACCACAATCGCGGCTGGCGCTGATCCCCGCCGCGTTCCCGTTCCCGGCGCGCTAGGCCTGCGCGTCGGGGTCTGGGGCACCCGCCGCCTGGCGGCGCGAGCGCGCGGCGAAGTAACGGGTGGGCGAAAGCCCCAGCGCCTTCTTGAACATGGTGATGAAGGCCGTGACGGACTCGTAGCCCAGGCCTTCGGATACCCGCTGTACCGGGGCGCCGGCAGCGAGCTCCCGCACCGCGATCAGCAGTTGGAGCTGCTGCCGCCATTTTCCGAACGACAGGCCGGTCTCGCTGGCGATCAGGCGCGTCAGCGTGCGCTCGCCCAGCGCAAGGCGCTTGGCCCATTCGGTGATCGTGCCGCGGTCTTCCGGATGTGCTGAAAGGGCAGCGGCGAGTGCCCGGATTTTCGGATGATGACTCACCGGCAGGTACAGCCGTTCGGTCGGCATCTGCACCAGTTCTTCCAGCAGCACGCGGGCAAGGCGATCGGTCGGCCCATCGCGCGGGTAGTCGAACGGGGCGTCGGCCAGATGCAGGATCATCTCGCGCACCATCGGTGAAATCGTCAGCGTCACGCAATGCTGTGGCAGATCCACCACGCCGGGCTCCACGAACAGGTAACAGAGCCGCGCGTTCGCCGTGGCACGGTTGCTGTGCGGCATGCCACCGGGAATCCATACCCCGCATTGTGGCGGGACGATCCACGATGCGTGTTCCACCTCACAGGTGACGGCCCCATGCAGGGCCAGGATCAGCTGACCTTTGCGATGATCGTGGACCGGGATCTCCGCCGCGTGCTCGGTTACCTGCAGGCGCTTGGCCACGGCGGGCCGATCCGTCACATCCGGGTCGATGTCGAAGCCGGCGATGGAAACGGGAGGCATTATCGTGACCGGATTTAGCGATTGACTGGCATTGTAGCGAGATTCGATCACCCGGGTCGGTGCCTACGATGTGCGCCATGCACCCGTCGCCCCCTCCCGTTCGCCGCACCGTTCTGGTCTGGCCGCTTGCACTGCTGACGTCGCCCGCGCTCAGGGCCGACCAGGAAGCCGCACTGTTCTCGCTGAAATGCCTGGTCGCCGCAGTCCTTGGCCTGTACGTGTCCTTGTGGATCGGCCTGACCCGTCCCTTCTGGGTGATCGGGACCGTCTATCTCGTCTCGCAACCGATGTCCGGTGCCACCCTCAGCCGCGGCCTGTTCCGGCTGCTGGGTACGCTGGGCGGTGCGGCAGCCACGGTGCTGCTGGTGCCACGCTTCGCCAACGAACCCCTGGTGCTGAGCGTGGTGCTGGCGGCCTGGATGGGGCTGTGCCTGTATCTGGCCATGCTGGACCGCACGCCGCGTGCCTACGCTTTTCTGCTTGCCGGCTATACGACCAGCCTGATCGGGTTCCCCAGTGTGATGGCGCCCGAGGCGGTCTTCAGCGTCGCCGTCATGCGGGTGCAGGAAATCTCCCTCGGCATTCTTGCTGCCACGCTGGTGCACGCGCTGCTCCTGCCGCGCCCGGTCTCGCGGCGGGTCAAGGTCCGCGTTGCCGCGATCCTGGCCGACGCCGAGCGCTGGACCCGCGACATGCGCGCCGGCGCGACCGAGGCCGTGCTTGCCGAAGACCGCGCCAAGGTCGCGGTGGACCTGCTTGAGCTGCACACGTTGGCGGTCCACCTTCGGTTCGACAGCGCCTACGGCGTCACCCAGGCAGAGGTGCTGCGGGCGCTGCATGACCGCATGCTCGACGTGCTGGTGCTGTCCAGCGGCGTAGAGGACGCGATGGCAGCGCTGCGTGCACCAGCACGCGGGTGTCCGGCCGCCCGCGGCTCGGCGCACGACACGGCGGACGTGGAGGAGGCGGCCGGCGTGGACAGCTGGCAGGCGCTGCTGTCAGCGGGCCTGGCCGCGGATCTTGCCGGGCTGGATGTCGCGCATCGCGACTGCCGCCTGCTGGAACACCAGCTGGGTCGCGACGATCCGCACTGGCGCCGGCAGGTGCCCGCCCGTCTCGCAGGCGAGGCGCGTGGCCATGTCCTGCACCGGGACCATCGGCTCGCCCTGCGCAGCGCGCTTGGCGCCTTCATCGGCATCGTGCTGAGTTGCGTGGTGTGGATCGCGACGGGCTGGTCCGACGGCGCGACCGCCGTCTCCATCATCGGCACCGCGTGTGTGCTGTTCGGTACCACCGAGGCGCCCGCGGGCCATGTCATGCGCTATCTGGCCGGTTCGGCCATCGGCGTGGCGGTCGGCCTGGTCTACGGACTGGCGATCCTCCCTGGCATGTCCGGCTTTGTCGGTCTGGCCGTGGCGCTGGCGCCGGCCCTGCTGCTCAGCGGCGCCTTTCTGGCTCGGCCGGCGTTCACCCTGGCTGCACTTGGCGTGGTGCTGACCTTTCCGCTCGTTGCCGGCCTCGGCGCCACCAATGCATGGGATTTCGTGGCCGCCGTCAACAGCAGCGTGGCGCTGCTGGTGGGTATGGGCGTCGCGTTGTGCAGCATGCTGTTGTTCCAGACCCTGGATACCCATCGCAGCCGCCGCAGGCTGCAGGCCGCGCTCCGGCACGATGTCGCGCGGCGGATGCGCGGTGGCGTGAGTGACGTCGCCGGCTGGAGGAGCCGCATGGTGGACCGCCTGGGTCTGCTGGCACCGCGGCTGCGCGGACAGCCAGGCGCCAGCCAGTGCCTGCGCGCGGGCTTTGCCGCTCTGCGTGCGGCCGATGTGGTTGCCGAGCTTCGCTGCCTGGGCAGCCGTTCGGACGCGCCAACCATCCGCCGCTGTCATGCAGCGCTGATCGACGCGGTGATCGATCACTGCCAGCGCGACACGCTCCAGCGCCATGCCCCGGATACGCACCTGCTGGACTGCCTTGATTGTGCCCGGGGAGCGGTGCTGGCGGGGGATGAGCCAGAGCGCACGCGCCTGCTGTTGCTGCTCGCCGCACTCCGCCGCGATGTGCTGGCACCCCTGATCGCGCATGGAGACTGATGCGATGTTGCCCGACGTTTCCGTTGATGGCGTTTTCATCCCCGGCCTGATGGCCGTGGCCCTTGCCGCGCTGGCGCTGTCGTTGATGGCGTCGCGGCTGCTGGCGCGGCTCGGGCTGTACCGGCTGTTTGCCTGTCGCCCGCTGGTCGGCCTGTCCCTGTTCGTCATCCTGGCCGAATGGTTGATCCAGTTCGTGCCCCTGCTTGAGAAATGAAATGAAGCACACGCTCGTTGTTCTTGGCCGTTGGAGCGCTACGCTCTGCCTGGTCTCCCTCGCCGTGATCGCGGTTCTGTCGCTGTGGAGCCGATACGAACGGCATCCCTGGACGCGCGATGGTCGCGTCCGCGCGGATGTGGTCCGGGTCGCGTCCGACCAGGGCGGGCTGGTCACCCGGGTGCTGGTGCAGGACAATCAGCGGGTCAGGGCAGGGCAGTTGCTGCTGGTACTGGACCAGCCGCGTTTCGCCGCCGCGCTGGAAACGGCCGACGCACGGCTGCGCAGCGCCCAGGCGACGCTTGCGCTGGCGCGCCGCGAATCGGCACGGGACGGTGCCCTGGGCAACCTGGTCGCCTCCGAGACACGGGAGCGCAACGCCGCCAAGGTCGACACCGAAGTGGCCGGCCTGGCCGAAGCGCAGGCCGAGCGACGAGTGGCACGGCTGAATGTCCAACGGACCGAAGTGCGCGCCACTGCCGATGGCATCGTGACCAACCTGGACCTGCACCCCGGCGACTTCCTGCCGCCGGGCACCCAGGCCATGGCCCTGATCGCCACCCGCAGCCTGCGGATCGAGGGCTACTTCGAAGAAACCAAGCTTGCCTGCATCACCGAGGGCGATCACGCGACAGCGCGCCTGATGGGCGACACCCGTGACGTGCACGGCCACGTCGAGAGCATTGCTGCCGGCATCGCCGATGACCAGCGCTCGAACACCCACAACCTGCTGCCCGCGGTGGCGCCGACGTATGCGTGGGTGCGGCTGGCGCAGCGCATCCCCGTGCGCATCCGGATCGACGACATCCCGCCTGATACCCGCCTGATCATCGGCAGGACGGCCAGCGTCACCATCACCCCGACGGTACGGGGCGCCTGCAAATGAGGGCGCACCTTCGGCGTGTGGGCGCGATCAGTGCGATGCTGTGGTTGTCCGGCTGCGTATCGGGTCCGGATTACCGTGTTCCGGCCACTGCCATGGCGGTGGCGCCCGATGCCCAGGGTCGCTTCGCTTCAAGCAGAGCGCCAACGTATACGCAGGCCGAGCCGCCAGACCATTGGTGGCAGCTGTACCAGGACGCGCAGCTGGAGGCCTACGTGGCCGAAGCGCTGCGGGCCAACACGGACCTGCGCGCGGCCGATGCCAATCTTCGGCGTGCCTCGGCGGTGGTGCTGGAGCATCAGGCGCAAGGCACCTTGCGCACCGACACTGCGGCATCAGGCACGCTCGCGCATGCGGGCGGCTACACGCTGCCCTCGGGCTCGCTGCCGCAGGCCTATGCGCTCGGCATCACGCTGTCGTATCCATTGGATCTGGCCGGCGGCATCCGCCGCGGCATCGAAGCGGCCAGCGCCGATGCCGAAGCCGTCGCAGCGGCCCGTGACCACGTCAGGGTGACGGTCGCGGCGGCGGTGACCCGCGCCTACGTCGGCGCCTGCGCCGCCAATCAGACGCTGGCAGCGACCCAGCGTGTGCTGTCGACCCAGCGCGACACGCTGGATGCGACCCGCCGGCTTGCCGCCGGTGGGCGCGGCACGGAGTTCGACGTGACCCGTGCCAGCGCCGCGGTCAACCGGAGTGCGGCGGCCGTTCCGCAGCTGATCGCCGAACGTCAGCGAGCAGTGGCTCAGCTGGGTGCGCTGATGGGCCGGGTGCCGTCCCATTATCCGCAGGAGGTCAGCGCCTGCGCGCGACCGCCCCGGCTGGATCGGCCCCTGCCGGTGGGCAACGGGTGGCAGCTGATCCAGCGGCGTCCGGACATCCGTGCGGCAGAACGCAGCCTGGCCGCTGCGACGGCCACCATTGGCGTGGAGACCGCCGAGCTGTATCCGCAGGTCAACCTCGGCGCCTCGGCCGGCATGGCGAATGCCCCCCGGCGGCTGCTTGCCAGCGAGAGCGTCGGTGCCAGCGTCGGGCCGCTGCTGTCATGGCGCTGGCCGAACCGGCGCGCAGTGAAGGCCCGGATCGCTGCGGCCAATGCGCGTGCGGAGGCGGCGTTGGCCTCCTTCGATGGCGCCGTGGTGCAGGCGCTGCAGCAGACAGACACCGCGCTATCCACTTACTCGCAGGCGCTCGATCGCGAGGCCAGCCTGGCCCGAGCGCGTGAGGACGCCGCCCATGCCAGTGCGCAGGCCGGGCAGCTGTACCGGTTCGGCCGAATCGGTTTCATCGACGTGCTCTCGGCAGAGGCGGCGCTGGCGGATGCGGAATCCGCATTGGCGTCCTCGCAGGCACAGCTGATTGACCGCCAGGTGGACCTGTTCCTGGCCCTGGGGGGCGGTTGGTCGCCGTCCGGCCCGGGCGACGATGCGGAAGCGGAGGCGGCGCAGCGCGCCCCGTGAGCGCAGGCAGGAGGTCGGCCTCATGGCGTCACTGCCCGCCTCGGGTTACCTTCCGGAGCTGGTGCAGCGTGGGTACGCCCAGGGAGAGGTGCGGGAATGATGGCAGGGATGTCCACAATGAAGCGGGCAAGGCCGCCGCGGCGTCCTGCACGCGGTCACCGCGTTGCTGTCGCCGTCGCAGCCGTCATCGCAACCCTTTGGCTGATGCCCTGCAGCGCTGCACCCCAGGCTCCGCCGGCGGGGGTCGATGACGCGCTGACCAGGGTCGCCAGCGTGGCGGAGGCCGCGTCGTCCAGGCAGGTTGCACAGATGCTGTGGGGAACACCACTGGATGCGCCGGTGGTGGTGCACGACCGCGGCTCCGGCACCAGCTGGCGGAGAAACGGCGTTGCAGGCACCACGCTCCCCGTCGTGCTTCGCAACGACCAGCCGCCCGCGAACACCTGCATCACGATCGATGGTGCCCCTGCGGTGCTGCTGCTTCTGCCACTGCCCGCAGAGCTGGACGGACTGGCCACGCTGCTCTGGCACGAGCAGTGGCACTGCGTGCAGGCGGCCCTCGGCCTGCCTGCCGCCGAAGGTGACACGGCCCATCTGGACAACGAAGCCGGTCGCACCGCGTTGCGGCTGGAGATGCGTGCGCTGGCGCAGGCACTCTCCACGCGCGATGAGCGCCAGGCGCGCCAGCATGCGGCAGCGGCGCTGGGCTTCAGGGCATTGCGTTCGGACGCTGCGGCAGCGGGGACACGCGCGCTGGACGAAGAGGCGAAGGTGGAGCGCAACGAAGGCCTGGCCGAGTACACCGGGCGCAGAATCGCCGCGGCCGCGCATGAGGGCGATGCGGTGTCCGCCGCGGTGGATGCGCTGGCCAAGGCGGATGCGTCGCAGAGTTTCGTGCGTTCGGCGGCGTACGCGACCGGACCGGCGTACGGGATGCTGCTCGACCGTTGGTCGCCGCCATGGCGCAGCGGGTTGTCTGCCCGCTCGGCATTGCCTGCGCTGCTGGCCGATGCGCTGGGCGGGCCCGGCATCGCAAAGGGCGATGCCGGATATGGCGCGGACGAGGTGCGCGCAGAGGAACGCGAACGCGCCACAGTGCGGGAGCGACGCAGCGCCGGCTATCGTGAGCGTTTCCTCGGTAACGATGCGGTTCGGCTGGAACTGCGCAAACCGTCGGTGTCGTTCGATCCGCGTTCTCTCTTCCCGCTCGACGATGCCGGGACGGTCTATACACCCCTGACGGTGCGGGACGAGTGGGGCGAGCTGACGGCGGCGGCCGGTGCGTTGCTCTCCAAGGACTGGGCGCTGCTCAGCGTGGGCGGCGGCGCCGTGGAAGGCGAGGGGGCCAGGTGGTCGGGCCCCGGCTGGACGCTGGTGCTCAGCGAGGGGTGGCGCCTGGGCAGGGATGCCGGCGGCTGGCGTGTGACGAAGGCGCTGGAGGCGAGCGTGGGTGATCGGGCCGGCGATGATGAGTGAGGCATCGCATCAGATAAGGACGCACCTTCAATGCGGTGATGTCGAGCTGGCCCATGCCGTTGGCAAAGCCGCCTTGCGTGACACCCCCGACGACCCGGCCGTGGTGTCTGCGCTGCTGGAGCTCACTGCCAAGCTGCGCTCGGAATGCATGGACATGGCGATCAGGAAGATGGATGGCAGCGCCATCTACGCTGCAACGGAAGCACTTCTGCGTGAGGTCAATGTGCTCACCGGACAGGACCTATACGGACGTTTCGGACCGTAGCGTCCGTTCAAGGCGGCATTGTCGCCTGGCGTGCCTTGCAGCACGTCCTCCCTGCAGCAGGCGTGAAGCGGGCACCGGGTCTTTCCCGGGTCTCAGTCATCTGACGATTGCGCTCCGCGTCATCGCCTGAAGACATCGCACCCCTGTGCCCGCCGCGCCCTCAGCGCACGCCGGGCGGCAGCGCCGTGCCCGCGGATTGGCCGTCCCCCACGCGGATGGGCAACGGCACAGAAATCGCTTGACCTTCCAAGCGTGGCATGCCGGACAACTGTCGCCGGAGCCGCTCCGGTTCAGCAATCCAGACATCCAACCGCAGTCGCGAAAGGCACAACGATGACAATCACGCGGGCGAACGGTGGCGAGGCTGTTCCATCGAGAAGTCGGTATGAGTTTTGGCGACTGGCGGCGGCGGATGTGCCTGCTGCTCAGCCTGCCGCGCCTCGCCTCGGGCGTCTCCATCCTTGAGGTTGCGCTGGAGCATGGTTATCAGAGCCCAAGCGCGTTCTCGGCCATGTTTCGCCGCTCTCTCGGGGTGTCACCGACGGAGTATCTGGTCTCCAACGTGTGAGGTTTTCAGAGTGGGAAAACGAGAGCGCATGTCCTTCACGCTGCCTCTACGTCGCCGAGCTTCAACTGAATGCCGGTCATGGCGCTGGCGTAAACGCCGCTATAGTCCGAACACCCCATGAGAAGGAGGCAGTGCGATGATTCTGACCAAACAACACCTGACGACCGCGCGTACGCTTGCTGTGGCGCTTGTCGCTACCGTGGGCCTGAGTGCCTGTGCGACCTACAAAGACGAGTTTGCAACGATCAATTCACGCCTCGACCAGCTCGACGTGAAGGTGCAGGGTGCAGCGCAGAGCGCCGAGTCCGCCAATCAGTCGGCGCAGCAGGCCAACCAGCGTCTGGATCAGATCGAGGGCCGCGTCCAGCAGCTCGAACAAGCACCGCGTCGCAAGCCGCGCGGCTGATTCGTTCCCGCAGCATGTATCAGGCAGGCAACGTGTGAATCGGAAACCAGTGGCCTTTGCAGGCCACTGGTTTCCTGTGGCTGTGCAGTCTTCAATGTAAGGAATTGTCCCATCCGTACGCACTCATACCCTGTAACCCGGGCCCTGCGTGGCGCATTGGCCGTGGCGCTGGCGTTCACGAGCATCGGCGTGGCCAGCGCCGAGGATGCTCCCGCTCAGCCAGCACCCGCCGTCGATGAGCTTCCGCAAGGGCAGGCCGTGTCCGAGACCGTGATTGAACTCGCGGGCTGGGTTGTCGCGAGCAAGGACAGCCAAGGCTATCCGTTTGCGATCATGGACAAGGCCGCTGCGCAGATCCTGGTCTTCGACGGCGATGGCAAGCTTCGCGGCGCCGCCCCGGGGCTGTTCGGCTCGGCGACCGGCGACCACATCGCGCCGGGGATCGCCGGCCTCGCCCTTCGCGAAATTCCCGGCCGGGATCGCACGACGCCCGCCGGGCGCTTTGTGGGGGGCTTCGGGCCGTCCATCGACGCGGGCCGCGTCCTGTGGGTCGACTACGATTCCGCCGTCTCCATCCACCCCACAGCGACAGGTGTCCCGAAAGAGCGACGGGCCGAGCGACTGGCATCGGCGTCACCGGACGACAATCGCGTCACCCATGGCTGCATCAATGTCTCGCCGGCGTTCTACGCGCAGATCATTGAATCTACCTTCCAGCGCGGCGGGGTGTTCTACGTCCTTCCCGACAAGGCCTCGATAGCGGAGACCTTCCCGGAGTTCGCGAAGAGTCGCGAGGCGACCCAGGGCGATGAGGGAGCCCGCGCGGGTCCCGCCGGCAAGTAATGCGTCGTCATGGCGCATGGCGTTCAAAATGCGCCAGCAGCGCCGCCAGGTGCGGCGTGTCGACGATAGCGGCGATATAGCCGTCCGGCCGGATCAGCAGCCACGCGCCCGGTTGCACGCCATAGGCCTCGGCGAAGTGCCCGTCCGCATCGCGCAGGTCGCCAGCCGGGCCGATGATGTGGACGCGCAACCCCGCGCGCGAGGGGGCGCTGGACCGATCGCAGGCGTAGCCCAGTAATGTCCAATGCGTTCCGCGCAGCACGTCGAACAGGCGCACGCGCTGTCCACCCGCGCCCAGGAGCGGCGCATCGGGCGCCCGGCTGCCCGGCGCGGTGCGTCCGCTGCGGGCCTCGGCAGCCAGCGTGAGTGACGATTCACCATAGGCGAGATCGAGCTGCTGCACGTCGCGCCCGCGGCGGTTGTCGCCGCGCTGGGCCTGAGCGAGCAGCGTCGTGGCAAGCCCGAGCATCGAGGCTGCAATGGGGCGGCGCTCTTCCTCGTAAGTATCCAGCAGGGCCTGCGGCGCACCCTTCAACACCGCCGCCAGTTTCCAACCGAGGTTGTAGGCGTCCTGCGCGCTGGTGTTCAGGCCCTGGCCGCCGGTGGGCGGATGCGTGTGGGCGGCGTCGCCGATGAGGAAAACGCGGCCGTCGCGGTACCGGTCGGCCAATCGCGCGTTCATCCGGTACGCCGAGGCCCAACAGACATCGAGCACTTCGAGATCGTTGCGGCCGGTACGCATGCGCACCATGTCCGCCAGCCCGTCGATGGAAAGGTCGACGTCGCCCTCGAACGGCACGGGGGCCTGCAACTGGAACAGCGCTGTTCCCATGAGCGGGCATAGCGAGATGCGCCGCGCCATGTCGTCCTCGTTGAAACTGTGCCAAGCATCGCGCGGCAATCCCTGCAGGACGATGTCGGCCACCACCGCGCGCACACCCAGTGTTCTGCCCGGGAAGCCGATGTCCAGGGCCTGCCGCACGAAGCTGCGGCCGCCATCGGCGCCCACCAGATAGCGCGTCTGGAGCGTCTGCTCGCCCGTGGGGGTGGCGAGCCGAACCGTCACGCCATTTGCGTCCTGCTCGACGCCGATCAATCCATGCCCGAACTCGACCCGGTGGCCGAGCTCGGCAAGTCGATCGCGCATCACGGCCTCGGTCAGGAACTGCGGCACCATCAGCGGCTGGCGGTAGGGTTCGACCGGCGTAGCCGGTGCGCCTTCGATGACCGTCGCGTCGACGCTGCTGCCGTCGGCGCAATGGACCCGGGACACTGGGTAGGGCCCACCGGCCGCGAACAGCTGATCGAGGATGCCCATGTCCTCGAAGATTTCCTGGCTGCGCGGCTGGATGCCCTTGCCGCGCGAGCCGTGAAAGGGCTGCTTGCGCTGTTCGAACAGCCGGAAGGCGACACCGCGGCGCGCCAGTTCGATGGCCAGGGTGAGGCCGGCAGCGCCGGCACCACAGATCACTACATCAGGGGTATTGCCCATTGTGCCGCTCCAGGTGTGTGTAATATGCACTTACTTGGAGGGGATGCTATGCCTGCGAAAAATAAGGTGCAAGATACACATAATTCTTCCGCATTGAAGTCGCTGCACCTTTCCATGGTCAGCCTCGCCAGCGTGATGAATCGGCCGCGCAACGATGAGCGGCTGATCCAGGAGGCCGGGGTGACGCTGGACCAGGCCCTGTTCCGCCTGCTGGTGGTGATCGAGCGGGTCGGCCCCATCGGCGTGGTGGACCTGGCTGACCGGCTGGGCCGCGACTACACCACCATCAGCCGACAGGTCGCCAAACTGGCGGCGATGGAGCTGGTGACACGTCGTGGAAACCCCGAGGATCGCCGCATCCGTGAGGCGACCATCGCGCCGAAGGGCAAGGAGATGACCGATCGGCTGGACGCCGCACGCGAGCGGATCGGTCGGGAGATCTTCGCGTCCTGGGCGGCGGAAGATGTGTCGGAACTGGTGCGGTTGATGGCAAAGTTCGCCAGCGCACTGGAAGCCCGTGAACGCGCGCCGTAGTGGCGCACCGCGGCCTTCCCAGCCCGTCCGTTCGTCTACCGGATCCCGTTGTCAGACCCTCAAGGCATCACACGTGAAAGGATTGCTGCTTCTTGCCCTGCTCACGGTCGCGTCCTCGACCGCCCATGCCATCGTCATCCGCCACGACGTGGACGATGCGCGGTACCGCGTTCCCGCCACCGAGTTTCCGGCCCTCGTGGATATGCCCGGCGAAGGCCACGGCGCGCTGATCGCACCGCAGTGGGTGCTCACCGCCGCGCACACACTGCCGATGCATGCCGACCTCAAGCAGGTGGTGATCAATGGAGCGGCCCGGGACGTCGAGCGCGTCATCACCCATCCCGGCTACCGGACGCTGCCGCAGACCTTGATCGATCAGGCCATGGCCAGTGGCGAGGCGATGCTGATCGTGGTGTTTCTCGCCTCGGGCGATGATGTTGCGCTGATCCGGTTGAAGGCGCCCGTCACGGATGTTGCGCCCGTTGCGCTTTACAGCGGCAGCGACGAGGCCGGCCAGATCGCGAAAATCCTGGGGAAGGGCGCAACGGGTACCGGCGCCACCGGGCATTCTCCCAACGGCCCCAATCGCACCGAGCTCCGGCGTGCGTTCAACCGGATCACCAGCGCCTACGACCGCTGGCTCTGCTACGTGTTCGACGAACCGCCGGAAGCGTTGCCCCTCGAGGGCGTGCTGGGCAACGGTGACAGCGGTGGCCCGGTGCTCATCGAGCGCGATGGCCAGTGGCTGCTGGCCGGGCAGGGAGCCTGGAAGGTCGTGCAGGGTAATGTGCTGACGGCCCGTCCCGGGCGCTATGGGCAGGTGACCTGCAATGTGCGCGTGAGTCACTATCGGGACTGGATTCAAGGTGTGATGGCCGGGCAGCCTTAGATGGCGTTGGAAGAGGGTACCTGGCGGACCAGGTATCACCGCGTGGCGCAACGTCAGCGGCGATGCCAGGGCTATGATCCAAGGAAGGGCATCAGCAAAGGAGCACCAAGCACATGGACGTTGTAGAACCGCTGGAGGTGCTTCGCACGTCCGTACGCCGCCTCACTCTGTTGACTATCGCCCTTGGAGTGCTTGTTGCGGGCCTGGCCGTGGCAGTCATCGCATTGTCGATGGCGCCGCGCGGAACACTCACCGTTGATGAACTCCACGCCCATCGCGTCGTTGTGCTGGATGACCAAGGCGTAATGCGCGTTGAGGTGGGCCAGGATGCAGTTGATGCCGGAAGGCGATCGCGCACGGCCGGTGTGTGGCTGTACGACGCCAAAGGCGATGAACGCGGTGGGATGGCAACCCACGAAGATGGCCTGGTAGGTCTTGCCTTCGATGCCCCGGTGGGGAAGGGCGAGGATCACCTGCGTGATCGCCTGAGCCTGCGCGTGAATGCCGACGGTGCTTCCCAGGTGCTGCTCACGGACAACCTGACCCGCGGCATTGTCGGTCTTCTGTCCGACGGCACAGGCAACGGCGGGGTGGAGACGTATCGCTGGGACATGGATGCCAAGCTCATCCACCGCCGTTACATCACGTTCGATCAGGACGAGCGACAGCAGCGCCCGCTGGGTGAGCCGCAGGCGCAATAGGCCGTCATCGCTCATGCCCACGCAGCGCCGCGTGCTCGTCCGGGATCGAGCGCTGCTGGCTCACCTCGGATCGAGCAGGCGCCGGGCGTCCCCCGGCGCCTGCGTCATGCATTGCGGTCAGCCCGCCTGACCCAATCGCACCTTCAGCTGATCGATCTCCGCCTCGCTGACGCCGATGGACTTCAAGTAGCCTTCGGCACCGCCGTACTGCTGATGCAGAGCCACCAGGAACATCGCCATGTTCTCCGGCGCGGTGCCGGACATGCCGGCCATTTTCCTGCCGATCTCCGGGTTCTGCTTGATCAGTTCCATGATCTGCGCGTTCATCGCGCTGTCCTTGGGCTGGCCTTCCAGGTAATGGGCGGAGATCGCGTAGTTGTGCACGATGTCCGCGCGCGACACGCCGGCCAGATCCAGCAGCAGCCCGGCGATGATGCCGGTGCGGTCCTTGCCGGCGGTGCAGTGGAACAGCACGGTGCCGTCGCGCTCGGCGGCGATGCGCTGGAAGACCTGCTTGAACTGCGGCTGGCTGTGATCCAGCCACTGCACATAGGCCGCACCCAGCGAATCCGGGAAGGTGGTCATCATTTTCTGCAGGTCCATCTTCTCGGTGCCCATCAGCGAGGTGCGCTGGTAGGCGAAGCGGGCATCGTCGGCCAGCAGGTCCGGCGACTGCGCCTGCTCATCGGCGGTGCGCAGGTCGATATCCAGCGTGACGCCGGCGGCAGCCAGTGCGTCGCGATCGGCGGCCGTCAGACGGCCCAGGTCCGAGGTGCGCACGAACGCGCTGGCCGGGATCGGGCCATGGCTGCCCTGCAGGCCGGCAAAGGTGCGCGTGTTCCATGCGCCCTGCAGCGGCATCAGGCGTTGTGCATCGGCGGCGACCGGCTGCACGTTGGTGGTACGCGCGGCGGCTGCCGTGTCGGCGACGGGTGCGCGGGCCAGTGCGATGCCCGCGCCAGTGAGCATCGGCAGGCTGAGGGCAATGGCAAGGGCAAGGTGGTTGCATCGAAGGTTCATCGGGATCTCCAGGGCGATCAGAAGGTGACGGTGACGTCCAGGCCGTAGGTGCGCGGGTCGTTGAAGATGCCGCTCTGGCCTAGTGAGGCGTTGTTGAGTTTGTAGAACAGGTGTTCTTCGTCGAGCAGGTTGCGCGCCCACAGCGAGACGGCCAGGGTCGAGCCGGTGCTGTTGAGGGGGACGTCGATCAGCGCGACGCGGGCGTTCACGATGAAGGAGCGGTCGGTGAGCATCTGGTCGTATTCGCTGGTGTAGTAACCGTCGGACCAGTTGCCATCCAGATGGAACTTGAGCGCGGAGAAGTTGGCGAACGGCACCAGGTAGTCCAGCGACACGCTGCCGGCGTTCTTCGGCGCCAGCAGCGGCTGCACCGTGACCTGGACACCGGCGCCGAACGGATCGACCGCGCTCTGCGCATCGATGCGGGTGTAGGCGTAGTTCAGGCCCACGGTCAGGTTGTCCACCGGCATCACGTTGAATTCGAGCTCCGCACCGCGCGAGGTCCCGTTGCTCAGTGCGTTGGTGGTGACCATGGTGGTGCGGGTTTCGCCGCTGTTGGGGTCGAACGGCAGCGAGAAATCCATCTGCTTGTGTTCGATCTTCGAATCGAACAGGGCCAGGTTCAGGCGTGCGCGGTTGTCCCAGAACTGCGACTTGACGCCGAGCTCGATCGCAGTCACTTCTTCCGGCGCGAAGGCGGTATACGTGGTGGAGCGCGAGTTGGCGCCGCCCGCCTTGAAGCCGGTGCTGTACTTGGCATACACCATCGCGTTGTCGCCCACGTCGTAGGCGATGTTCACCATCGGGTCGAAGCGTCCCCACGCATCGTCGAAGGCAAGGTCGGTTGCCAGGCCGTTGACGATGTACAGGCTGCCCTTCTTGTCATCGCGCGTGTAGCGGCCACCGGCGGTCAGGTGCAGGCGCTCAAGCGAAGCCGGTGTCCAGGTGGCCTGGCCGAAGATGCCCAGGCTGTCCGTCCAGGCCTTGCTGGCGCGGTCGATGCGCACGGCGCCCAGGTTCAACGGGTTGGTTGCCGGGTTGAGCGTATAGCTGTTGCCGCCCGGGCCCCACAGCAGCATGTTGGGGGTCTGCGCGTTGTCGCCGGCGGTTTCGTGATAGTAGAAGGCGCCCGCGAGGAACTGCACCTGCGAGGTGGTGCCGATCAGCTGGAATTCCTGGCTGTACTGGTGCTGGTAGACCTGGGCGAGGCTGTAGCGGCCGAAGGGTGTGTTCGGGCCACCGTAGGCGGAGATCGCGTCGACCAGCCCCATGTCGAACTGACCCTGGGTCAGTTCCCGATAGGAGCTGATCGACTTCAGTTCCACGTTCTCGCTGAGGGTCCAGCCGAGGTTGAGCAGGTGGCCGCTGGTGCGGCCGATGTTGTCTTCCTGCGGGCCACCAAGGATGGCGGAATCGCGTCGGTCCTCACTGGCGCCGGCCTTCTGCAGCGGGCTCACATAGGCGCCGGGCACCAACAACTGCGTGTGGTACGGCGTGGTGGCATCGTAGGAGCGGTCAAAGGCGTACAGCGCGGAGAAATCATCGCTGGGCTGCCACAGCGCGCTGAAGCGTGCGCCCCGCTTGTCGTAGCTGTTGAAGTCGCGCTCGCCGCGCATCGGGTTGTCGGTGGTACCGCCGCGTTTGGCCTGCACGGCGTCGATCTTGAAGCTCACATCGCCCACCTTCGGCAGGTCCAGATGCAGGCCCGTGGTGTAGCCACTGTAGTTGGAGACGCCGGCACTGACGCTGCCGCCAAACTCGCCGGTGGGCTGTCTGGTGACAATGCTGATCGCGCCGCCTTCGGTGTTGCGGCCGAACAGCGTACCCTGCGGCCCCTTCAACACCTCGATGCGCTCCACGTCGTACAACATGCTGCCCAGGCCCTGCGCGCGGCCCATGAACACGCCATCGACATACACGCCGACACCGGCATCGCGCGCGGGCTGATTGGCATCGCCGGAGGCACCGATCCCGCGGATGCCGATGTTCAGCGCCGAGCTGCGGGTGGCGAACGGGGTGACACGCAGTGAGGGGATGGAGCCATCGGAGAGGCTGCCGATCGAGATCGCGCTGCGATCCTTCAATGCTTCGGCATCCACCACGGAGACCGAGATCGGGGTGTCCTGCAGATTGGTGGCACGCTTCTGGGCGGTAACGACCACCTGGTCCAGCGCGACCACATCGCGGGCGGCGGTGTCGGCGGTGGCGACAGTGGTGGCGTCATTGGCCACGGCGAGACCGGGCAGGGCGGTGGCAATGGCAAGGGCTAACAGGCGACGGTGCAACGGGGCGTGGCGCATCGGTCGGGTTCACGGAAGGAAGGGGGCCGGCGCAGTCTGGGTGTGCGAAATGACAGGTGAATGACCGTTCATTCAGGCCCGCGTTTGCCGTACCATCGGTGCTCAACTGGACGCCATCTACGACAAGCAATGACGCTTACCCCCCTATCCGGCGCCCCCGCCGAAGACGCTGCAGCCGCGCGTGCCGAAGTGCAGCGCCAGCGGATCCTGGACGCCGCGCAGCGCTGTTTCATCGCCCGCGGCTTCCATGCCGGCTCGATCAGCGACATCGCCGCGGAGGCGGAGATCAGCCAGGGCCTGATGTACCGGTACTTCGAGAACAAGCGCGCGCTGATCCTGGCCTTGATCGAACGGCAGCTCGCCTACGACCAGGATGCGATCGGCCATATGCCGGCGGCGGCCGATCTGGTCGACGGGCTGCTGCGCTGCTATCAGCTGTGGGCGCGGGGCGAAACGCTGGAAACCCGTGGCAATGCCATCGCCAATGTGGCGCTGTATGCGGAGATCACCGCCGAAGCGCATCGCGATCCGGTGATTGCCGAGGTGCTGCGCCGGCACGACAGGCAGACCAGTGCGGCGATCACCGCGTGGTTGCGGCAGCACGACATCGCGCGCGGCCGCACGCCCGAAGACGCCGACCTGGAGCGCCGCACGATATTGATGCGGCTGCTGGTGGAGGGCCTGGCGATGCGCGCGGTACGCGATCCGGATGTGGCCGCCGACACCGTGCGGGCGCTGCTGACGGCCTCGATTGCAACCGTGCTGGGGGAGTAAGCGCAGTCACGTGGATTTCACGGATCGGCGCGGTTAATCCGCCCGTGGCGGTCTCCCCGCTGTCCCGTGTGGAGCGGATCCAATGCGCATGCTTCCTTCGCTTCTCCTTGTCTGCGCACTGGCCCCGGTGGGGGCGACATGCGCCCAGGCACCCAAGGCGGCTGTCAGGGCCGTGGCGTCACCGCATACCTCCGATGGCATGGCCTGCGACAGCCCGAACCAGTCGCAGGCCGGGCTCAACCAATGTGCCAGCAACAGCGCGCAGCGCGCCGATGCCGAGCTCAATCGGATCTATGCCAACGTGCTGGCACTCAATGCTCAGGACCCCGTTTTCCTGGAGCGGTTCAAGGCAGCGCAGCGCGCCTGGCTGGTGTTCCGCGATGCCCAGATCGCGGCGCGGTATCCGTCTCCAGACGACTATGGGAGCGTTCTGCCGATGTGCCAGAGTGGCGACTACGAGCAGCTGACCCTGGATCGGATCAAGCAGCTCAAGGCCTGGGTTGCCGGGGTCGAGGAGGGTGACGTGTGCGCCGGGTCCTATCCCATGAGCGGGCGCTAGCCGGGGCCGTTTAACGCCTCGGTACGGCCAGGTGCGCACACTGGTTCTGTCTGCACCGTCCCTCATGCACCCGAACCGGAGATCCCATGTCCTTCAACGCCCTCCTTGCGACCAAGACTGGCGATACCATCGCGACCGGTCTCGTCCAGCTGACCGAGCAGGATCTGATGCCCGGCGACGTCACCGTTGCCGTGGAGTACTCCACGGTGAATTACAAGGACGCCCTTGCGCTGAGCGGCCGTTCGCCGGTGATCCGCACCTTCCCGCTCATTCCCGGCATCGATCTGGCCGGTGTGGTTGAAACGTCCACCCACCCGGGTTTTGCGCCGGGCGATCGCGTGCTGGTCAACGGCTGGGGCTTGAGCCAGACCCACCATGGCGGCTATGCGCAGAAGGCGCGGGTGCCAGGCGAGTGGCTGGTGAAGATTCCCGCGGCGTTTTCCAGCCGCGATGCGATGGCGGTCGGTACCGCCGGCTACACCGCGATGCTGTCGGTGCTGGCGCTGGAGCATGGCGGCGTGTCACCGGATCAGGGCGACATCCTCGTCACTGGCGCGAACGGCGGTGCCGGGTCCATCGCGATCGCACTGCTCTCCACGCTGGGTTACCGGGTCGTCGCGTCAACCGGCCGGCTCGAGGAATCCGCCTATCTCAAGGAACTGGGTGCGGCAGAGATCATCGACCGCGCGACGCTGTCCGAGGCCGGTGCGCCGATCGCCAAGGAACGCTGGGCCGGTGCGATCGACGCGGTGGGCAGCCACACGTTGGCCAATGTGCTGGCGCAGACGCGCTACCGCGGCGTGGTGGCGGCGTTCGGGTTGGCCCAGGGTGCGGATCTGCCGGGTTCGGTGCTGCCTTTCATCCTGCGCAACGTGACGCTCGCCGGCATCGATTCGGTCAACGCGCCTTACACCGCTCGCGAGCAGGCGTGGACGCGCCTGGCGGCCGATCTGGACCTGGGCAAGCTGGCGCGCACCACCCAGATGATCGGTCTGGCCGAGGTGCCGGCGCTGGCCGACCAGGTGCTGCAGGGGCGTGTGCAGGGCCGCACCGTGGTCGACGTCAACGCGTGATCCAGTCGCGGCACTAAGGCGGGTGGGGGCCCGGCAGCTGCTTGACCAGCTGTTCGGCCATGGCCTTGTAGATCGGCACGCGGCACACCAGGCCGGAGACGCCGCGCGCGACCAGCACGGTGGCCAGGATGGGCAGCAGCATGTCGCTGCTGTCGGTCAGCTCCAGCGAGATGACCGCCGAGGTCAACGGTGCCTGGGTGACGCCGGTTAGGTAGGCACACATCCCCAGCAGCACGAAGATGCGTTCATCGACCGAAGGCATGAGGGCGGCGAGGTTGTGGCCGAGCCCGGCGCCGACGGCCAGGGCGGGCGAGAACAGGCCGCCGGGAATACCGGCGACGTAGGAGACCAGATTGGCGACAAGCTTCATCAGCCCGAACTCGTGACCCACCGAGGGTGCTCCCTGCACCAGCCCCTTGGCCTGCTCGTAGCCGGTGCCGAAGGCCCCTGCGCCAAACGCTGCGCCCAGCAGCACCAAGGCGAGCCCGCACAGCGCCGCCAGCAGGACCGGATGGCGCTGGCGCAGCGTGCCCAGCCAGCGTGGTCTGCCTTCCATGGTCAGCAGCACGGCTTTGGCGAACAGGCCGCCAAGCAACCCCGCGGCGGTGCCGCACAGCACGATCGCCAGCCAGGCCTGCCCCAGCGGCAACGTGGCACTCACCTTGCCGAAGTACGTGTAGTTGCCGAGCAGGCCCAGCGACACCACGCCACCCACGATGACCGCGGTGAGCAGCGTGCCGGAGAAGCGGTGCTCGAAGCGGCCGCTGAGCTCTTCGATGGCGAATACGATGCCCGCCAGCGGCGTGTTGAACGCCGCCGCGATGCCGGCTGCGCCGCCGGCGAGCAGAAAGTGCGACAGCTCTTTCGGATCGCGGAACCCGAACCATCGCCCGAACATGTACATCACGCTGGCACCGACGTGCACGGTAGGGCCCTCCCGGCCCACCGAGGCGCCCCCGAGCAACGACAGCGTGGTCAAGGCGAGTTTGCCTGCCGATACGCCCAGCGAGAGATTCACACGCCGGAACGTGGGCGTCGGGATCTCCAGGGCCGCGATCACCTGCGGAATCCCGCTGCCGCGGGTGGGCTTGAGCGCGCCACTGGTCAGCCACGCCAACAGCGCGAACACGGTTGGGGTGAGCAGCAGCGCCCACCAGATCGAATGGGCGATGATCGACTGGAAGACCCGGAAGGCCGCATCACTGGCCTTGGCAAACACGATCGCGACCAGGGCGACAGCCACGGCGCCGCCCCACAGGGCCGCACGGCGCTTCCACGCATCCCTGGACAGGAGAGGGCGTTGAGGGTCTGGCGAGGTCATGGGGCGGATTATCCCACGGTGATTCGCCGGTCCTTTTCACCCAATCTGTCGGTTTGCGCTTTCAAACGCGGGTGCCAGCGCGGTGCCAGTGCAGGCACGCTGCGGGTTCACGTGCCGGGGGTGTCCGTGCCGGGCAGGCGGTGGATGACAGCGTCGTAGGGAACAAGGTCGAGGAAGGCGGTGACGTCGACCGCCTTGCCCGCGCGCATCCGGAATATCCAGACGTAGTCGTTGCGATACGGCCTGCCGTCCCGGGCCACCGCGTTGCCGGCCCACTGGATGATCACATGCTCGCCGTCCGCCCAGATCTGTCGGGAGGTCGGGCGGACCGGCGTGCGTAGCCGGCTGACGAAGGGAAGCACCGCGCGGGCGATGAAGTCCTCCCGCCCGCGGTAGGTGCCTGAGCTCGGGCTGGAGCCGGCGATCGTCCACACGACCTCGGGTGCGAGCACTTCGTCGAAGAACGCCGTGCCACCGGCCGCCCATCGATCGAAGGCCTCGGTCACCACCTGCTTGTTGTGCGCCGTGTGCGGCAGGGTGGCTTCAGCCGCCGCGGCGACCGGGATCAGTGGCCCAACGGCGAGCGAGGCCACCGTGATGGCCGTGGCGAGCATCCCGCCAAAGAGAGAGGTTGCCATGGCTTATCTCCGCCCGCTCAGCGTGGCGGTGCCGAAGATCAACTGCTGGGCCATCGGCCGGCCGATGAAGCGGGCGGGGAAGATCGGTGCCGGTGCACTGGCCTCATCCAATCGGGCCAGATGCGCCTCGCTCAGCACGACGGTGAGGGCGCCGAGATTGTCTTCGGCCTGCGCCACGGTGCGTGCGCCGATGATCGGCGAGACCACCGCGGGGTTGGCCAGCGTCCAGGCAATGGCCACCTGCGAGCGCGTCACGCCCAGTTCCTCCGCCACGTCACCCACCACTGCGGCGATTGCCAGCGAGCGTTCGTTGAGATGACCGATCGAGGCGATCACCCCTTTGCGGCTGCTTGCCACGTCCGCACCATTTTCGTCGGAGAGATCGGCGCGGGTGTACTTGCCGGTCAGGATGCCACCCCCCAGTGGCGACCACGGCAGTACCCCCAAACCCATCGCCTGGGCCATGGGCATGAGTTCGTGCTCCACGGTGCGCTCGACCAGGCTGTACTCGATCTGCAGCGCGATCAACGGCGACCAGCCGCGCAGGTCCGCCAGGATCTGCAGTTCGGCGACGCGCCACGCCGGGGTGTTGCAGATGCCCAGATACTGGACCTTGCCGGCGCGGACGAGATCGTCCAGCGAGCGCATCACTTCGTCCGGGCGGGTGGTGAAGTCCCAGGCGTGTACGTACAGCAGATCGATGCGATCGGTATCCAGCTGGCGCAGGCTGGCTTCCACCGAGCGCACCAGGTTGTAGCGGTGGTTGCCGCCGGCATTGATGTTGGCCGGGTCGCGCGCCATGGTGAATTTGGTGGCCAGCACCAGCCGGTCGCGCTGGGCCTTGGCGAAGCGGCCGAGGATGCGTTCGGCGGCGCCGTTGGTGTAGTTGACCGAGGTATCGATGAAGTTGCCGCCGCGGTCGACGTAGGCATCGAAAATCCGCTGGGCTTCAGCGTCATCGGCGCCCCAGCCCCAGTCGGCGCCGAAGGTCATCGTGCCCAGCGAGAGGGGGGAGACGCGCAGCCCGGAACGGCCGAGCAGGCGGTAGTGATCAAGCGAGGCAGGGGACGTCATACGAAGGATCTCCGGGGCGGGCAGGCGGTGCCTGCGTGGGCTCCCATTGTTCTGGCGCGTCGCGTTGACCCGGTAGCCGGGTCCTCCGGCATGCTTGCACGATCGTACAAACACGACGGATGATGTCGACCTGTCCTGCCGCGCCCATGGAGACCTGCATGGCCCCGCTCGCGTTGTTCCGTGATGCCATCGCCCGGCATGCACCGCGCGATGGCACCTTCGCGTGCCGGCTGCCCGGGGTGAAGCTGATCCGTTGCAGCACCGCGACGCTGCCCATGCCGGTGATCTACGAGCCCACCGTGTGCTTCGTCGCCCAGGGCCGCAAGCGTGCCCTGCTCGGGTCGAGCGTTTACTACTACGATCCGACCCGTTATCTGGTGGCGTCGGTCGGGCTGCCGGTGATGGGCTCGGTGATCGAGGCGACCGCGACGCAGCCGTATCTGAGCCTTCAGGTCGATCTCGATGCGGCGGTGCTGGGCGAGCTCGCGCTGCAGTATCCGCAGCCTGCCGGCGAGCCAGCGGTCGCCGCGGGCCTGGCGCTCGACAAGATGACACCCGGGCTGCTGGATGCCGCCACGCGGCTGGTCTGCTTGCTGGATTCACCGGACGACGCCGAGGCGCTGGGGCCGCTGGTGCTGCGCGAGATCCTCTATCGGCTGTTGACCGGCCCCAACGGCAGCGTGCTGCACGCGATCACCCGCGGCGACAGCCGGCACGGCCAGGTTGCCCGCGCGATCCTGTGGATCCGGGCGAATTTCCGTGGTGTCTGGCGTACCGATGAGGTGGCGCGCGTTGCGGGCATGAGTCGTTCGAGCTTCCATGCCCATTTCAAGGCGGTCACGGCGATGAGCCCGCTGGACTTCCGCACACAGTTGCGGATGCAGGAGGCGCGCCGGCTGATGGTCAATGACGGTCTGGATGCGGCCGATGCCGGCCACCGGGTGGGCTATGAGAGCCCCTCACAGTTCAGCCGGGACTACTCACGGCTGTTCGGCATGCCACCGGCAACGGACGCGCAGCGGCTGAGGTTGGCGGAGGTGTGAGCGTGCCGGTGCTTGCGCGATGACATCGGGAGGAGCTGCGGGACACCGTGGTGTGGCCGCAGTCCCATGATGCCCGCGATGTAAGCGAAGGTGCCGCCGGTCAGACCGGGGCGAAACCGCGGGTGGTCTTCTTTTCGTTCTTTTCCGCCTTCTTTTCCTTGGCGGTCTTGGCAGGTTTCTTCTTCTGCTCTTTCTGTTTGTTCAGGCCTTTGGCCATGGCGACGCTCTCCAGGTGGGTTGCAACGGAGGCGAGCATGGCACATCCGGTGTCGGCCGGCGCATCGGCGTGCGGTGGGTGCGCTGAAGTGAACCCGGGGTGCGGCCGTTCATGGCGCAGGCATATCCCGATAGGCCGCCTCGCTGCTCAGCACCTTCAGTCCGTCCGGGCCACTGTGCAGCCGCCGCTGCTCACCGACCGCCTGCTGCCATTGCAGGCGATAGCCGCTCATGTCGGGGTCGGCCAGTAGACACTGTCCGGCGTCGAGCGCGCACCGAAGATGGCCTGGCCCACGCGTACCACGGTAGCGCCTTCTTCGATGGCGATCTCGACGTCACCTGACATGCCCATGGAGAGCTCCTCCAGGCTGATGCCCGTCGGCAGGGTGGGGCGCAACCGGTCGCGCAGGTCGCGCAGGCGCGCGAAGCACGGGCGCACCTGTTCCGGATCCGGCGAGAACACCGCCAGGGTCATCAGCCCGCGCACGCGCAGATTCGGAAACGCTGGCAACTGCTGCACGAAGTCGGCGACCTCGATCGGGTCCAGGCCGTACTTGCTGTCTTCGCCGGAAGTGTTGACCTGCACGAACACATCCAGCGTGCGCTGCTCCAGTTCCAGCCGCTGATCCAGTGCCTGTGCCACGCGCAGGCTGTCCAGCGCCTGGAACTCGCTGGCGAAGCGTGCGACGTCACGTGCCTTGTTGGTCTGCAGGTGGCCGATCACCGACCAGCGCAGGCCGGGCAGGTCGGCCATCGCCGCGGCCTTGCGCTGGGCTTCCTGCACCTTGTTCTCGCCCAGCTCATGGCAGCCGGCCTCCCACGCCAGGCGCAGGCGGGCCTCATCGACGGTCTTGCTGACCGGCAGCAGGCGCACGCTGGCCGGGTCGCGGCCGGCCAGTGCGCAGGCGCGGGCGATGCGTTCGCGGACCATCGCCAGGTTGTGGCGGATCTCGTCGACAGTGGTGGCCTGGGGCCAGGTGGGGGCAGCGATGGGCATGGGGAGCTCCGGAAGCGGGGACGGCTGCGGCGCGTCGGCGCGCCGGCAGGGCGGTCCCGTAACACCGGACAGGTTGTCATAGCGCTACCCGAAAATCACCGCCCGCCGATGTCAGGGCGCCGCAGCGGCGTTCGGGCTGACGTAGTGCGTCTGTTCGTCGTCGTTGAGGAAGATCAGTTCCGGTTTGCCCTGCCAGGAGGTCAGCATCGCGCCGGTGCTGTTCTGGTGCTTGACCACCAGGGTGGCGCCGCGATCCGGGTTGGCGGTGACCTTGAATACCTCGGTGGTGCCGGTGGCATCATCGAGGGTGAGGATGGCCTCGTCGCCGACATCGGCGGTGCCGTAGCCGCCACGCTCGGAGCCATCGGCGCCCAGCAGGATCAGGCCTGACAGCGGTGACGCGCGCGGCCCCTGGGTGACGCCCTTGGTGAGCGGATCGGGGACGGGGGCGCCGAGAATCACCCGCGCCTGGCCACTGGCATCGCGGATCACCAGGCCACGGGCGGTGATGACACGCTCCTCGGACTGGCTCTGGTGCAGGCGCAGCGCGGTCCAACCGGAAACGATCAGGGCGAGGCTGGAAACGACCAGCGTGGTGATGGTCAGCGCGCGCGACATGTGGCTCTCCGGATCCTTGGAAGGCTGCGACCATACCGGATAGGGTATTCACGACACCAGTCGGAAAAGTCTGGAATTACATTCAGAGCGTGAGGTCGGTCACGGGATGGCTCAGCGGAAATCGCGGCTGTGGGTACGCACGCCGTCGATCAGGGGGTCGATGTTGTGCATCTGGCGGACGATCAGGTGCTGCACGCCGTCCACGCGTTCGAGCCGGCCGTCGATCTGCATCAGTTGCGCTTCAACCAGTACGCGATGCTGGCGGTCGGCGATCTTGCGCCAGACCACGGCGTTGACCATGCCGCATTCGTCTTCCAGGGTGAGGAAGGTGACCCCGCTGGCGGTCTGCGGGCGCTGGCGCATGCGCACCAGCCCGGCAAAGCGCACGCTGCGCCCGTGCGGCAGGGCGGCCAGTTCGTCGGAGCGGTGGCAGCGGCGCTGGCGCAGCTGGCTGCGGATGAAGGAGACCATGTGCCGGCCCAGCGTGGTGCCGGTGGTGTTGTAGTCGGCCTGCATGTCCTCGAACGCGCTGGGCAGCGGCAGCGGGACGGCGGCCTCGGTGGTGGCGCGGGCAGATTCGAACAGCGGCAGCGGCTTTTCCACGCCGGAGACGTCCCAGCGTGCACGATGGCGATGGCCGCTCAAGCCCTTGAGTGCACCGGCATCGGCCAGCAGGCCCTGGTGGCGACGGTCCAGCTGCGCGCGCTGGCTCAGGTCGGCCACGCTCTCGAAAGGCGCGCGGTGGCGCGCCTGCACCACGCCGGTGACGACCGCCTCGCTGAAGCCATCGACCAGACGCAGGCCCAGACGGATGCCGAATGGCCGGCCCGGCGAGGTGGGCGGGACCAGTGTGCAGTCCCAGTCGCTGTAGCGCACATCCACCGGCAGTACCGGCACGCCATGGCGGCGCGCGTCCTGCAGGATCTGGTCCGGGGTATAGAACCCCAGCGGCTGGCTGTTGATCAGGCTGGCGGCGAATGCGGAGGGGTGATGGCACTTGAGCCAGCAGCTGACATAGGTGATCAGCGCGAAGCTGGCCGCATGGCTTTCCGGGAAGCCATAACTGCCGAAGCCTTTGATCTGCTCGAACAGGCGCTCGCCGTATTCGCGGCTGTGGCCCCGGCTGGCCATGCCGGTGAGCAGCTTGTCGCGGTGCGGCTCCAGCCCGCCGTGGCGCTTCCACGCGGCCATCGAGCGGCGCAGCGCGTCGGCTTCGCCGGGGCTGAAGCCGGCGGCGGCGACCGCCAGCTGCATCACCTGTTCCTGGAACAGCGGCACGCCGAGGGTGCGTTTGAAGACCTTCTCCAGCTCGGGGGGATAGTCGACCTCTTCGATGCCTTCTTCCTTGAGCTTCTTCCGTCGATTCAGATACGGGTGGACCATGTCGCCCTGGATCGGGCCGGGGCGCACGATCGCCACTTCGATCACCAGATCGTAGAAGCAGCGCGGCTGCATGCGCGGCAGCATCGCCATCTGCGCGCGCGACTCGATCTGGAACACGCCCAGGGTGTCGGCGCGGCAGATCATGTCGTAGGTGGGGCCATCGCCGGAGGGGATATCGGCCATGCCCATCTTGGGCTCGCCATGCGCTTCCAGCATCGCCAGGCACTTGCGCACGGCGGTGAGCATGCCCAGTGCCAGGCAGTCCACCTTCATCAGCCCGGTGACATCCAGATCGTCCTTGTCCCACTGGATCACGGTGCGGTTGTCCATGGCCGCGTTTTCCACCGGTACCATCGTGGACAGGGGGTGTTCGGAGATCACGAAACCACCCGGGTGCTGGGACAGGTGGCGCGGGAAGTCCACCAGCTCGGCGGTCAGGGCGACCACGCGCCGCATCAGCGGGGTCTCCGGGTCGAAGCCGCGCTCGCGCAATGCCTCCGGCAGCGGCTCGTGGCTGCTCCAGCGGTCCAGGCAGGCGGCCAGTTCGTTGACCTGGTCTGGCGGCAGGCCCAGCACCCGGGCCACATCGCGCACCGCGCTGCGACCGCGGTAGCTGATCGCCACCGCGGTCAATGCGGCGCGTTCGCGACCGTAGCGGTTGAACACGTACTGCAGCACTTCCTCGCGGCGTTCGTGTTCGAAGTCGATGTCGATGTCCGGCGGCTCATCGCGTTCGGCGGAGATGAAGCGCTCGAACAGCAGCGCCATCTCGCTGGGGTCGATCTCGGTCACGCCCAGCACGTAACACACCGAGGAATTGGCGGCCGAGCCGCGGCCCTGGCACAGGATTTGCTGGCCGCGCGCGAAGCGCACGATGTCGTGCACGGTCAGGAAGTAGGACTCGTACTGCTTGGTGTGGATCAGCGCCAGTTCGTGTTCGATCTGGTGGCGTTGCTGGGGCGTCTCGCCCGCGGGCCAACGCCATTGCATGCCTTCTTCCACCAGCACCCGCAGCCAGCTGGCGGGGTCGTGACCGGCCGGCACCAGCTCGCGCGGGTAGGTGTACTTCAGTTGCTTGAGATCGAAGTGGCAGCGCTCGGCGATGCGCACGGTTTCGGCCAGCAGCTCGGGCGGGTACAGCGTGGCCAAGGCCTGGCGGGTACGCAGGTGGCGCTCACCGTTGGGGAACAGGCGCCAGCCGGCTTCGCCGAGCGTGCAGTGGTGGCCGATCGCGGTGAGGGTGTCCTGCAGCGCGCGGCGGCGGCGCACATGCATGTGCACATCACCGCTGGCCACCAATGGAATGCCCTGGTCGCGACCGAAACGACGCAGGCGCTGCAGGCGCGCGCGGTCGTCGGCCTCGCGGTGCAGTTCAACCGCCAGCCACAGGCGCTGCGGGAAACAGGCCTGCAGCCACTGTGCATCCTCGATCCCGGGGCTGGGGGCGACCCACAGGCACAACAGGCCCGCATGCAGCTGTTCCATGTCGCTGCGCAGGCAGCGGTACTCGCCCTTGGGCGCGCGCCGGCGGCAGGTGGTGATCAGCTGGCACAGCGCGGCGTAGCTGCCCTGGTCGGTGCACAACAGCACCAGTTTCGGGCCATCTTCCAGCTGGAATTCGGCACCGGTGATCAGGGGCAGTGCGTGCTTCTGCGCCGCCTGCCAAGCGCGCACGATGCCGGCCAGCGAGCACTCATCGGTGATCGCCAGCGCGTGGTAGCCCTGGCCCTTGGCACGCGCGAACAACTCCTCGGCGATGGACGCGCCGCGCTGGAAACTGAAGGCCGACAGGCAATGCAGTTCGGCGTATCCGGGCAGCGGTGCGCTCATGCGAACCAGCCGTGCAGCATGAACGGTCCGCTGCGTGCATCAGCGGCGGTATAGGCCCAGCCGCGCTGGCCTTGCGTGGTTTCGACCACGTAATAGTCGCGGCGGATGTCGTCGGCATCCCACCAGCCCGACTCGATCCGCTCCGGCCCGGACAGGATGCGCAGGTGTGGGTCCTGCAGCGCCTGCGGCTGGGCCAGCAGCCAGCCCGGGCGCATCGGCAGTACCGCAGGCGGGGCCTTGGGTGCGCCCTGGGCGTCACCGGTCGCGCGTTCGGGCCGATGATCGGCGCGCAGCCCCAGCCCCTGCACGGCGTCATCGCCGAGCCGGGCGCGCAGGCGCTCGCGCAGCTGTTCCCACGGCATGGCCTGTTGCGGGCGCGGGTCGAACAGATCGCGTGCGGCCGGCACGAACGGCGGCAGTTGCTCGGCCTGCAGGCGCAGGCCGCGGCTGCCCGCTGGCAACTGCAGATGATCCACACGGTTGCGGGCCAGCTCGAACAGCATCGCCGGTTCGCGCTCGGGCGCGAGCAGGCCGATCGAGAGGCGCGTATCGGGGTGGTGTTCGTGTTCGAACCACAGATCGAACTGCAGCACGCCGCCATCGCGCGAACACAGGAACGCGGCCAGATCGGCGGTCAGGCGCCGCAACGGGAACAGCATGGCCTGGGTGGACTCGACCTCGTACTCGAACTCGATGCGCGCATCGAAGCGGTCCGGCGGCTGGAAATAGCGCAGCGGCGGCGTGCTGATCCCGCGCAGCGCATCCAGGTGCGCCAGTACCTGCGGCGGGAAGCGCCGGGCCAGGCTCTCGCGCGGCAGGCCGAATGCCGCGCCCAGTGTGCGCAACCCCGAGCGCGCCAGCACCGTGACCGCCTCGGCCGGCAACCCGCTGCGTTCGATCGGCACCTGGGCCAGGGCCGCCTCCACCTGGTGCGCAGCCACGCCGAGCCGGCCATGCACGCGGGCCAGTACGCTGGCGGCATGCGGATTCGGTGCGGCCACCAGCCGGTGGCGGAAACCCAGTTCGGTCAGGCCACGGGTGAGCCGCTGCTCGACCTCCGGCCAATCACCGAACAGCGCGCGGCTGGCCCGGATCTCCAACGCCAGCGCGTGCGGGAAATCCAGGCTGACCTGCGAGCTGATGCCGTACAGCCAACTGGCCAACAGCTGGCGGGTGGCCTCTTCGGCGCGCGGGTCGTATTCCACGGTGAGCATGTCGCGGGTGAGCACCTGCGCAGCTGAGAGCAGCATGCCGCGGCGCAGCCCCAGCTGCCGCGCCGAGGGACTGACCGCATGCAGCACGCGCCGCTGCGCCGGGCCGGTGACCAGCACCAGCGGCGCGGCCGGGTCCGGTTGCTGGCGCAGGGCGGCATCCAGCGCCAGGTGCGGCAGCAGCAGGCAGGCCCAGTCCACGGCGGCCGCTCAATGGGCCACGGCCAGCGGCAACGGCTGGGCCGGTGCCAGCCCGCCACGGCATTTGAGGACACGCACCTGGCCATCGTCGAGCTGCAGGCGCAGCGCGGCCGGGGAGGGGTTGCGCGCGTGCCGGGCATCGCGGAAGGAAAACCCCAGGCACTGGCCGGTTTCGGCCGCCACCTGCAGCCGGCGCAGCGCGCGGTCATCGGCCTGTTGCGGCCAGCACAGCACCGCCGCGCACGCGGCCGAGCGCAGGCATTGTTCGGCGGCCCACAACGCATCGCGCGGGCTGGCCTGGACCACCTGCACCTGGTTCAGCGCCAGCCCGGCGCGGGCCCACGCCGGGGCATGCGGCAGGTGCGGCGGGGCGATCAGCACCACGGTCTGCTGTTGCTGGCTCAACCGCGCCAGCGTCGGCCAGACCAGGGCCAGCTCACCGACCCCGGGCGAGGCCAGCAGCACCTCCGACAGCGCCGAGGGCGGCCAGCCACCGCCCGGCAGGCGGGCATCCAGCGCCGGGTGGCCGGTCGGGTGCGGGGCCACCTCCGGGAAGGCCGCACGCGGCTGCCCCCGCCAGACCCGGCGGGTTTCCAGCAGCCGGTCCAGGGCCAGCACGGCGCCCATCAGCGGGCCTCCCGGCAGGGCTGGAGCAGGTGGAAACGGGCAGGAAACAAGGGCATGGCGGCGAGTATCGGCAGCACGCGTGTCAAAGGCTGAGACCGACAATCCTACCCGCAATTAGTAAAAATGCTAACGAATTCGGCGGCCGGATTCCGAACCGGTTGGGGGTGATGAATGCTTCAGGAGCGCGGAATGGCAGCGCGCCAGATGGGATGGCCACGCGCGTGATGGAGGGCATCCACGCATGGCGTGGATCTACTCAGCGCCCCTGCGGATCGGGCCGGTGGTGCACGTACTCGACCACGGTGCCGTCCGGATGCACGGCGTTGAAGGCCGCCCCGGTGGGCACGACCTGCAGTGGAAAGATGATCTGCGCCCCGGCCGCCACCAGCCGGTCGTAATAGGGCTGCACGTCATCCACCAGCAGCGTGCCGGTGGTGGAGGTGAACGGGGCCAGCTTGTCCGGCGCGCCCTCGATCAGCAGGAACGCCCCGACCATCGCCAGGCGCAGGCCGGCCTCGGGGAACGGAAAGCCCGCATCGGCGACCACGCCCTGCAACTGCTCGTAGAACGCCACCCGTGCTTCCAGTTCGCCTGGGCCGACGAACACCCGGATCAGCACCCGCGGGCTGCGTTGCCGGGAGGTGTCGTTGCGGTCGCGCCAGAGTTGATCGAAGTGGCGGTGTGGGGGCATGCGGCGGCTCCGGGACGTGAGCGCTCATTATCGAGCCGCGATCCGCCCGGAACCGGGCAGGCCTCATGACCACCGGTGATGGCGTGATAACCCGGCATCGCCCACCAGGCCAGCAACGCCAGCAGCGACACACCGGCACCCGCCGTGCAGACCCCGGGCCAGCCGAACGCGGCATACAACGCACTGCCGGCCAGCGCCCCCAGCCCACTGCCGGCCGCGTAGAACAGCATGTAGGCGGCGATCACCTGCGCCTGCGCATGCGGGGCTGCGGCCAGAATCCGGCTCTGGTTGGTCACGTGCAGCGCCTGCACTGCCATATCCAGCAGCAGCACGCCGAGCACCAGCCAGCCCAGGTGGTGGGGCATCGCGGCGATCGGCAGCCAGCTCAGCAGCATCAGCCCCAGGGCGCCGGTGGTCACCCGCCCGGCATGGCCCCGGTCACTCCAGTGCCCACTGCGTGCCGCCGCCAATGCACCGAGCAGCCCGACCAGCGCGAAGGCACCGATGGCGGTGTGCGTGAGCGCATACGGCGGCGCGCCCAGCGGCAGGCTCATGCTGCTCCAGAACAGGCCGAACACGGTGAACAGCAGCAGGCCCAGCACGCCGCGCTGGCGCAGCACCGGCTGTTGCCGCAGCAAGGCGATCAACCCGGTGCGTGCGGTGGGTGGCGTCGCCACCGGCAGCCGTGGCAGACGCGCCCACAACAGCGCGCCCGTCACCACCATCAGCGCCGCCGAGAGCAGGTACACCGCCCGCCATCCGCCCAGATCGGCCACCGCGCCGGCCACGACGCGTGCCAACAACAACCCGACTACCACGCCCGCCTGTGCGGCGCCGACCACGCGGCCGCGCTCGTGCCCGCCTGCAGCGGCGGCGGCATAGGCGATCAGCCCCTGGGTCATCGCGGTGCCGAGCAGGCCCACCGCCAGCATGCCCAGCAGCAGGCTCCAGGCCTGCGCGGCCAGCGCGACGGCCAGCAGGGCCAGCACCAGGCCACCGGTCTGGATCGCCATCAGGCGGCGGCGGTCCACGCGGTCACCCAGTGGCACCACCCATAGCAGCGCAGCCACCGACCCCAGCTGGGTGGCGGCGATCACCGCGCCGATGCGGGAGGTGCTGATCTGGAGATCGGCGGCCAGCGCGTCCAGCAAGGGCTGGGCGTAATAGACATTGGCCACGCTCAAACCGGCGGCGCAGGCGAACAGCATCAGCAGGGCGGAGGGGAGGCGGGAGGCAGGGGGTCGGGCGATGATCGCCATATGTAGTCTCAAAATAGAACCAGTTGATTCTGGGGCATGTGGTTCTAAAATGAAACCTGGAAAGGAGGCCGCTCATGACAACCGATGCCACTACCCCCTGCCCGGTGGGGCGCGCGCTGGATCTGGTCGGTGACCGCTGGTCGCTGCTGATCGTGCGCGAAGCTTTCGACGGGGTGCGCCGCTTCAGCGATTTCCAGCGCCGCCTGGGAATGTCGCGCAGCATGCTGAGCCAGCGCCTGCAGGCCTTGCTGGAAGCGGACGTGCTGGCGCAGCAGCCGCTGGGCGAAGGCCGCAGCTATCAGGAATATGTGCTCACCGAGCGCGGTCGCGCGCTGTTCCCGCTGGTGGTGGCGCTGCGCCAATGGGGCGAGGCCTTCCTGTTCGCACCCGGCGAGCCGCGCTCGGTGCTGCAGGCCGACAGCGATGGGCAGCCCTTGGCCCCGATGCAGCCGCGCGACCAGCGTGGGCAGGTGGTTGAGGACGCCGACACCCGGGTGATGAAGCCGCTGTCGCCCTGATTTCGCGCGGGTTGCGGTGTCTCAAATGTAAGCATCCTGTTGACAGGGATGAACACGCTCGCCCACTCTTCCGGGGTGGGGCGCCGGTCACGGGCTCCCGGGTGGTGCGGCTGTCACGACGGGCGGAGGGGCCTGGACGTAGTCGTCATCGCCTTGCGTTGTAAACGGTTCCGCGCGCCCGCGCGTGGTTCCCGCCGACATGGCGCTGCACCCTTCTGCGGCAAGACTCCCTGGATTTATTGCGCAAGCAAAGGTGTTTCGTCCGCTCATGAAAACGATTTCAAAGCCCCTGGCCCTGACGGCCGCCATCGCGCTCTCGCTGAGCGCTTCCGCCTGGGCTGCTGCCCCGGCCGCCGCCACCGACGCGTTCACCGTGCTGACCCTGGAACAGACCCCGGGTGAGCTGGACGCCGCCGTGGTCGCCGCGCAGCTGGAGCAGCTGCAGGTCGATGCAGTGACCGTGCGCAACGTGGAACGCCGTGCCGACCGCGTGGATCCGCTGCAGGGCCTGGCCGATGCGCTGGGTTATCACTATCGTTTCGTGACCGCCGATCCGGCCGCCGCGCAGCAGACCGGCAGCGTCGTGCTCACCCGCCTGCCGATCGAGGCCGAATCGGGCACCGAGCAGCCGTCGCTGAATTACCTGCGCCTCAACGATGGCCGCCACGTGGTCGCGCTGTACACCAGCGCCGCCGATGCGGCGGCACTGCCCCCGCTGGTCACCGGTTCGCGCCTGGGCGCGCCGGCCGTGCTGCTGGGCGCGGTCAGTGCCGATGCAGCCACCACCGCAGGCTTCGATCCGTCGCGCGTCGCGCTGGAAGCCAATGAAAGCTACTTCAGCGATGGCTTCCAGTCCGCCACGTCGGCGGCGATCAAGCTGCGCACCCATGACGGCAAGAAGGGCACCACCGCCGCCACGCTGCTGACCCTGGGGTATGCCGCGCCGGTCGGTGGCGACACGCCGTGGATGGACACCGGCCTGAACGCCGATGCCCGTGCCAAGGCGCTGCTCGCGCAGATGACCGTGGATGAGAAGTTCCAGATGCTGCACAGCTACTTCGGGCTGGGCAAGGATGGCGGTCCGCTGCCGGAAGGCGCGGTCGGTTCGGCCGGTTTCGTGCCGGGCGTGCCGCGCCTGGGCATTCCGGCGCAGCAGTCGGCCGATGCCGGTGTCGGCGTGACCAATCCGGGCGGCCTGCGCAAGGGCGACCACGCCACCGCGATGCCGTCCGGCCCGTCCACGGCCTCCAGCTGGAACCCGGATATCGCCTTCGCTGGCGGTGCCACCATGGGTCGCGAAGCCTGGCAGCAGCGCTTCAACATCCTGTTGGCCGGCAGCGTCAACCTGCAGCGCGATCCGCGCAATGGCCGCAACTTCGAATACGCCGGTGAAGATCCCCTGCTGGCCGGTGTGCTGGTCGGTGAGTCGATCCGCGGCGTGCAGAGCCAGCATGTCATCTCCACCATGAAGCACTTCGCGCTCAACGACATGGAGACCTCGCGCAATTTCCACAGCGCCGAGATCGGCGAGCAGGCGATGCGCGAATCGGACCTGCTGGCGTTCGAGATCGCCATGGACATCGGCAAGCCCGGTTCGGCGATGTGCTCGTACAACCGCATCAACGGCACCTACGGCTGCGAACACGATTACCTCATGAACGAGGTGCTCAAGCAGGAATGGAAGTTCCCCGGTTTCGTGATGTCCGACTGGGGTGGCGTGCACAGCGGCTCCAAGGCGGCGCTGGCCGGCCTGGACCAGCAGTCGGCCGGTGAAGTGTTCGACAAGGCGGTCTATTTCGACGAACCGCTGCGCCTTGCCGTGGCCGGTGGCGTGGTGCCGCAGGCGCGCCTGGACGACATGGTGAGCCGCATCCTGCGTACCATGTTCGCGCACGGCAATTTCGATCTGCCGCCGGTGCATGAGCCGATCGACGACGAGGCCGGCTTCCACGCCGCGCAGCGCACCGTCGAAGAAGGCAGCGTGCTGCTGCGCAATGCCGATGCTCTGCTGCCGTTGGGCAAGGACGTGCAGCGCATCGTCATCATCGGTGGCCATGCCGACAAGGGCGTGATCGGCGGCGGCGGTTCCTCGATGGTGGGCTGGACCGCGCGCGGCACCAATGCGGTGCCGGGTGTGATGCCGACGACCTGGCCGGGCCCGGTGATCTTCCACCCGTCCTCGCCGCTGGAAGCGCTGCGCGCCGAGCGTCCGGATGCCCGCATCGATTACGTGGATGGCCGCGATGTGGCCGCCGCCGCGCGCGCTGCCGCTGCCGCCGATGTCGCCATCGTGTTCGCCACGCAGTGGTCGGCCGAATCGGTCGATCTGCCGCACATGCAGCTGCCGGACAACCAGGACGCGCTGATCGCCGGTGTGGCCAAGGCCAACCCGAAGACGGTGGTGGTGCTGGAAACCAACGGCCCGGTCGAGCTGCCGTGGCTGCAGCAGGTGCCGGCCATCCTGCAGGCCTGGTACCCGGGCATCCGGGGCGGTGAAGGCATCGCCGCGCTGCTGACCGGCAAGGTCAATCCGTCCGGTCGCCTGCCGGTGACCTGGCCGACCGATGTCAGCCAGCTGCCGCGCCCGCACGTCAATGGCCTGGGCTTCAACCCGAAGAACAAGCCGGATGACACCATCGATTACGACATCGAAGGCGCCAACGTCGGCTACAAGTGGTTCGCCGCCAAGGGCCTGACCCCGCAGTACGCGTTCGGCCATGGCTTGTCCTACACCAGCTTCGGCTACGACAACCTGCAGGTGGTGGTGGACGGCCAGCGTGTGGTCGCCAGCGTGGACGTGCGCAATACCGGCAAGGTCGCCGGTGCGGATGTGCCGCAGCTGTACCTGCAGCTGCCGCAGGGCAGCACCACCCCGATCCGCCTGATCGGCTTCCAGAAGGTGACGCTGCAGCCGGGCGAAAGCCGCCGTATCCGCATTGAAGCCGAGCCGAAGACGCTGGCCAGTTTCGATACCGCTGCCAAGCAGTGGAAGATCGCCGGTGGGCAGTACGAAGTGCAGCTCTCGCGCGCGGCCAATGCACCGGTGCAGCGCGTGCCGCTGGAGCTGGCCGAGCAGGTGGTCCGCTGAGCTGACTGGCGGGGCACGACCGTGGGTCGTGCCCCCGGTTACCCCGGCAGGTGCTCGCGCAGGTGCGCCAGCAGCAGCCGGACCCGGCGCGAGGGCTGGGTGGTGTTGGGAAACACCGCATACACGCCCTGGCGCGGGAAACGATGACGGCGCAGGATCGGCAGCAGCCGGCCCTGCGCCAGATCGTCATCGATCAACCACTGCGGCAACACCGTCGCGCCGGCCCCGGCCAGCGCGAATGCGCGCAGCGTGGAGGCGTTATCGACCGTGACCACCGCATGGGCGGGGTTGCAGGCAAACACCTGGTCGCTGCCATCGGGCGCCACCAGCGGTAGATCCGCCAAGCGCGGATACCCCAAGCGTGGCAGCGTGCGGATCCAGTCCGGGTCATCGCGCGCGGCATCATCGGGCAGCGTGGACAACAACGACGGCGCGGCGACCGCGCACAGCGCGTGCTCGTCCAGCAGGGTCGCGCGCAGCTGCGAATCCTGCAGGCGCCCCAACCGGATCGCCAGATCGAACCGCTCGGGAATCAGGTCCGCCGGTGCCGGTGAGGTGGACAGGTGCAGGCGCAGCTCGGGATGCAGGGCGCGGAAGGATTCCAGCACCGGCACGACCCGGACGATCGCATACTCCGGCGTGGTGGTCAGCCGCAGCGTGCCACGCAACTGCAGCTGTTCGCTGCGTGCCTCCTCGATCGCCAGCTCGGCAGTCGCCAACAGGGCGGTGCAGTGCTGGTAGAAGCGTTCGCCGGCCTCGGTCAGCGCCAGGCTGCGGGTATTGCGCACCAGCAGGGTCACGCCCAGTTCCTGCTCCAGCCGTTTGAGGTTGAAACTCACCACGGCGCGGCTCTGGCCAAGGCGCTGCGCGGCAGCGGTCAGGCTGCCGGCGTCGACAATCGCCTTGAAGGTCTCGAAGCGGTCCAGGCTGACCATGGCGGCGCTCTGACTGTCAAAAAAGGTTTGACAGTCTGGCATCCGGTTGCCCGTATATCCAGCCACCGCCAACGCGCATGCTGCCGCCTCGCAATTGGAGCGCCGCATGACATACCGGGCCAGGGTGGAAACGCTGTACCTGCTGGGATTCTCGCTGGACCTGGTGAACATGTTCATCGGTACCGTCGCGTATCCGGCCATCGCCGCCGACCTGCAGGCCTCCGTGCCGCAGCTGGCGTGGATCGGCAACGCCTACATGCTCGGCCTGACCCTGGTGATTCCACTGGGCAGCTGGCTGGCCGCGCGCCTCGGCGAGCGCAGGGTGCTGTGCCTCTCGCTGGCCCTGTTCACCGCGGGCGCTGTGCTGGCAGGCACCGCGCCGAGCATCGAGTGGCTGATCGGCTGGCGCCTGCTGCAGGGGCTGGGTGGCGGGCTGTTGATTCCGGTGGGGCAGGCGATGGCCTACCGCGAATGCCCGCCGGCCGACCGCGCGCGTCTGACCGCCCGCATCATGGCGGTGGCACTGCTGGTGCCGGCGCTGTCGCCCACGCTGGGCGGCCTGCTGGTGGAGTGGGGCTCATGGCGCGGCGTGTTGCTGGTCAGTGTGCCCCTGGCCATGGTGGCCTTGGCGCTGGCGGCGTGGTGGGTGCGTTCGCGTGAGCCGGTGGTCGTACCGGCGCTGGACCGTCGCGGGCTGCTGTTGGGCTCACTGGGCCTGAGCGTGTTGCTGGTTGCGCTGAGCCTGTTGGCAGAGCCGGGGCAGCGGATGCTCGGCGCGGGCCTGCTCGTGGTCGCCACCCTGGTGCTGGCGTTGTATGCCCGCAGTGCGCGCCTTACGGATCATCCGGTCCTGCAGTGGTCGCTGCTGCGGCATGCCTCGCTGCGGCTGGCGATGCTGATCTATCTGCTGGTGCCCGGTACGTTCATCGGCACCCAACTGGTGGCCACGCTGCTGCTGCATCGCCAGGGCTACGGGGCCGCAGCGATCGGGGGTTTCATGCTGCCGTGGGCGATCGCCTCGGCCTGCGCCATCGCCACCACACGGCACTGGCTGCCACGCATCGGGGCGCGCCCGCTGTTGACGGCTGGCATGGGAGGCCAGGCGGTCGGCATCGCGTTGTTGATCGGCCTACCGGCCAGTCAGCCGTGGTTGCCGGTACTGGCCTTCGCGCTGATGGGGCTGGGCGGGAGCCTGTGCAGCAGCAGCGCACAGACGCTCGCGTTCCAGACACTGGCGGACGCGGAGCTGCTGCCGGGCAGTGCGCTGTGGAATCTCAACCGCCAACTCAGCTTCTGTCTGGCCGCCGCGCTGTTGGCCTGTGTGCTGGCAGTGCTGTCCTCCGTGCTGCCAGCGCACGCGTTCCCGCTCACCCTGATGCTGGCGGCGGGCATGAGCCTGCTGCCGATGCTTCTGCTATGGCGCCTGCCGGCGTCTTCCCTTGCCTTGAGAGCCTCCCCATGAATGACACGCTTGCCTTCAACGAGATCCATGACCTGCATGTGCTGATCGAAGACTGGTTCACCGGCCGCTCGCCGGTGGCTGCGCTGGACACGCTGCTGGCCCGTTTCAGCGAGGACTTCAGCATGGTCGGGATCCGTGGCATCCGCCTGGACAAGCCCGCGCTCGCCGACCTCTTCGCCTCCGCCCATGGCAGCCGGCCCGGGCTGCAGATCACGGTCGATGCAATGCAGTACCTGCCGCTCGCGCCCGCCGCCTGCGCGGTGCGCTATCGCGAGGATCAGATCGGCGCGGAGGGCACCGGCCATCGACGTGAGGCCTTGGCGGTTCTCGTGAGCCGCCCGGACGGCACGCTGCGCTGGCAGGCTTTGCACGAAACGGTGGTTGGCGGCTGAATGCGCGAAATGGCCACGGAACAGGCCGATCGGCATCTACCGGCGCAGGCCGCGCGGCGCTAGGCTGCGGGAGTTGCCATCACTGCCGGGAGAGCCCCATGCGTGTGCGTGTAGTGCCAGTTGCGCTGTTGAGTCTGATGGTTGCCGCCAGTGTGTCGGCGCAGACCTCGCCGATGACCCCGGACATCCCCGCCAAGGGCTTCGTGACGCCCACGGCGCAGGACAACTACGACAAGCGCGTGGTGATGGTGCCGATGCGCGATGGGACGAAACTCTACACGGTGATCGTGGTGCCCAAGGGCGCCAGGCACGCGCCGATCCTGCTGACCCGTACGCCTTACGATGCCGCCAACCGTGCCAAGCGCATGGATTCGCCGAACATGCGCGACATCCTGCCGCAGGGCGACGAGGTGTTCGTCGATGGCGGGTACATCCGGGTGTTCCAGGACATCCGCGGCAAGTACGGCTCCGAGGGCGATTACGTGATGACCCGGCCGCTGCGCGGGCCGCTCAACACCACGAAGGTGGACCACGCGACCGACGCGTGGGACACCATCGATTGGCTGATCAAGCATGTACCCGAAAGCAATGGGAAGGTCGGCATGCTGGGTTCGTCCTATGAGGGCTTCACCGTGGTGATGGCGCTGACCAACCCGCATCCGGCACTGAAGGTGGCTGCGCCGCAGAGCCCGATGATCGATGGCTGGATGGGCGATGACTGGCTCAATTACGGTGCGTTCCGGCAGGTCAATTTCGGCTATTTCACCGGTCAGCTGGCCAAGCGCGGCAAGGGGCCGTCGATTCCCAGCGTGGGCTACGACGACTACACGACCTTCCTTCGCGCCGGCTCGGCCGGGGACTACGCCAAGGCCAATGGCCTGGATCAGTTGCCGTGGTGGCACAAGCTGATCGAACACCCCAGCTACGACGCGTTCTGGCAGGAACAGGCGCTGGACGCGCGCATGGCCAAGACGGAGCTGAAGGTGCCCACGATGTGGCTGCAGGGCCTGTGGGACCAGGAAGACATGTGGGGCGCGGTGCACAGCTACGCGGCGATGGAGCCGCGTGACACCGGCAACACGCTGAACTATCTGGTGATGGGGCCGTGGCGGCACAGCCAGGTCAACTACGACGGCAGCAGCCTGGGCGCCTTGAAGTTCGACGGGGACACCGCGCTGCAGTTCCGCCGCGATGTGCTCAAGCCGTTCTTCGATCAGTACCTGGTGGATGGCGCGCCCACGGCGCAGACGCCGCCGGTGCTGATCTACAACACCGGTGAAAACCAGTGGGACAAACTGCAGCAATGGCCGCGCAGCGTGGCGCAGTCCAGGCCGCTGTATCTGCGCGCGGGCGGCAAGCTGTCCTTCGAAGCGCCGCAGGCGGGTGAGGCGACGTTCGAGGCCTATGTGTCCGATCCGGCCAAGCCGGTGCCGTTCGTGCCGCGCCCGGTGCGGTTCGCTGATCGGGATATGTGGACGAGCTGGCTGGTGAAGGATCAGCGCTTCGTGGATGGCCGCCCGGACGTGCTCACCTTCGTCAGTGAGCCCTTGACCGAACCGTTGCGGATCGGCGGTGCGCCGCAGGTCAATCTGCAGGCAGCCACGAGTGGCAGCGACAGCGACTGGGTGGTGAAGCTGATCGATGTGTATCCGGACCAGACGCCGTCGACGCCGGAGATGGGCGGCTACGAGCTGTCGGTCTCGATGGCGATCTTCCGTGGCCGGTACCGCGAGAGCTTCAGCGATCCGAAGGCGATCGCGAGCAATCAGGTGCTGGACTATAAATTCGGTCTGCCGACCGCGAACCATGTGTTCCAGCCGGGTCATCGGGTGATGGTGCAGGTGCAGTCGAGCCTGTTCCCGCTGTATGACCGCAACCCGCAGACGTTCGTGCCGAACATCTACCTGGCCAAACCGGGCGATTACCAGAAGGCGACGCAGCAGATCTGGCACGCGCCGCAGCAGGCCAGTTTCATTTCATTGCCGGTGTACTGAGCGCAAGCGCGTTCCCGGTGCCACGCCGCGGCCATGAATGCCGCGCGCGGGGGGAGTGCCGGGCACATTGCATCGCCAAGGGACAGGCGCTAGCGTGCAGCTCCACTTTGTCTGATCCGACCGATGAAAAGGATGTTCGTGGTAGGCGCGCTGATCTCGCTGGCAGGCGGCGCGCAGGCGCAATCGTTCACTGTGTTGGGCAACAGCTTCGGCGCCGAGGCGCTGGTGTCCGTCGATGGCCGCCTGCTGGTGCCGCCCAATGGCGCGCGCATGCATCGGCTGTCCGCCGACCGCTGGATGCGTGCGCAGGGCCCCACCACGCCGCAGCAGTGGTACGACGATGCAGGACGACTGCTGCGTGAGGATCGCGGTTATACCGAGTACCACGAACGGTTCGTGCTGCCGCAGGCCGCACCCGGTGATCCGTTGTGGGAGGCGTTCATCCAGGCCGATGGTGAGGCGGTCGGTGGCCGGGGCGTGGTGGATGCGCTGGGTCAGGTTCGTTTTCCAGCGCTGAAGGATGGCGAATGGGTGCCATTGGCGATACCCGATCGCGTGCTGTGGAACGCGCGCAGTGGTCCGCTGCGCTTCCATGACCTGCAGGGGCGCGCGGTCGTGGAACTGGACGAGCGGCAGGTCCAGTGGGTGGCCGGGCCCTTCGTCGGCCGCCACGTGTATGTCGCGTGCAGTGTCCAGGTGCCTGAGCACTGCGACGTGCGGGATGAATCCGGTACGACGGTGTTTTCCGATGACATCGATGCGCTGTTGCCCGTCACCGACGGTGGCTGGTGGCTGCGCCAGGGCGAGCTGTGGCGGCGGGTGGATGCACAGGGCAGGGCGACGGACAGTGCGCGCTACCAGCAGGATGGTCTGTATCCCCGTTATCGCCAGTATGGCGGCACTGCGGGCCGGCGCGACTGGCCCGAGCAGGTCAACCGGCATGCCACCGGCAGCGCCGACGACACGCCCGAGCCCGGCTGGCTGATGGCCGACGGACACTTTGCCGCACAGCGTGGCAACGTCCGCCTGGATTACTGCGGTGGCCGCTGGCAGGTGCTGGACAACGAGGGCGCCAACTCGCCCACCGCCGCCCCGGCCGCGCTGGCAGCGGTGCTCGACGAGCCCGATGCCGAACAACGGCAGGCACCGCCGTGGCGCGTGCGGCATCCCACCGAGACCGAGACCGCAGCGGTGCTGGACTGCAATGGCGAGGTCGTGTTCGCGCCTTCAGACGTGACCCGGTTCGACGCCGTCGGCACTGGATTGCTTGGAAGGGTCGGCGGCGAATCCTCACCGCGCCTGTGGTGGGATGGACGCACGGCCTACACGGTGCCTGCCGACATGGCCATCGACGAACGCCACGTCACCCCGCCGTTGCTGGTGCTCCGGGGGGAGGCCGCCGGCGTCAACCACCTGTACAACCTCGAGCGTGGCCGCATCGTGGGTCGTCCGTTCGAAGGTGTGGTGCGCATGGACGGTGGCCGGGTGGTGTTCCGCCGGGACGGGAAACTCGGCATGATGCTGGCCGATGGCAGCGAACCGGCGCCGCCGGAGAGCTTCGATATCCTGCCCTGGGGCAAGGACCGCACCTGGACGCGCCGCTATCTGGACGGGGGCGATGAAGAGCTGGTCCTGCTGGACGCCAGCCATCAGGTGCTGCTGCGGCGACGCCTGCTGTTCAGTGGTGTGGAACTGCAGTCCACTTGGCAAGGGGATGTGGAAAGCCAGCCGCTGACGCTGGTGAATCTCGGCACGATGCGCTTTGCCGATGGCGAATACTTCGTCCAGCAATGGCTGGATCGCGACGGACAGGTGCTGCTCAGTGACATCAGCTGCCCGGCACCCGGCAATGGCCCGCCCTCGAAGGGGAAGGGCGTCCTGCTCGGGCGCGGGTGGCGCGTGGACAGTGTGCCCACGCGCCCCTGCAAGCTGCCCCGGGCGCTGCTGCCGGTGCTTGCCGGCGGCGATGTGACCGATGCGATGCGCGACCGGTAACCGCGCGCGGATCAGCCTGAAACGCTGGGGTAGTCGGTGTAGCCGTGCGCACCGCCGCCGTACAGCGTGTCCTGGTCCAGCTCGGACAGTGCTACGCCGAGACGGAAGCGCTCGACCAGATCCGGGTTGGCGATGAAGGGGCGGCCGAACGCGATCATGTCGGCATAGCCCGACGCCACGGCCGCTTCCGCGCGTGCCTGGTCATAGCCGTTGTTGGCGATCCAGGCTCCCTTGAATTTGGCGCGCAGGGCGGCGTAGTCGAAGGCGATGTTGTCGCGTGGGCCACCGGTCGCCCCTTCGATCACATGGATGAAGGCCAGCGGGCCGATGGCATCCAGGCGCTCCACGGCGCGTTCGAACAACGGCTGCGGGTTGGAATCCTCCGCGTCGTTGGCCGGTGTCACCGGCGACAGGCGCACACCGGTGCGTTCGGCGCCGATTTCCGAGACGATCGCGCGGACCACTTCATCGAGCAGGCGGGTGCGGTTCTCGATGCTGCCACCGTAGCCGTCGGTGCGGTGGTTGATGCCATCGCGCAGGAACTGGTCGATCAGGTAGCCGTTGGCGGCATGCACTTCCACGCCGTCAAAACCGGCGGTGATCGCGTTGCGCGCGGCCTGGCGGAAGTCCTGGATCAGGCCGGGAATTTCGTCCAGGCGCAGGGCACGTGGTTCGGAGACCTCTTCAAAGCCCTTGGCCGTGAACGTTTTGGTGTTGGCACGCAAGGCACTCGGTGCTACCGGGACCTCGCCCTCGGGCAGCAGGCTGGTGTGCGAGATGCGGCCGACATGCCACAGCTGCAGCACGATCTTGCCTCCGCGTGCATGCACCGCATCGGTGACCTTCTTCCAGGCGTCGATCTGGGCTTGGCTGTAGATGCCGGGTGTGTCGAGATAGCCCTGGCCCATCGGGCTGATCTGGGTGGCCTCGGCGATGATCAGGCCGGCGCTGGCGCGCTGCTCGTAGTACTGGATGGCGAGCGGATTGGGGATGCGGTCGTTGATCGCGCGGTTGCGGGTCAGCGGTGCCATTGCGACGCGGTTGGCGACGTCGATGGCCCCCAGGCGGGTGGGGGAGAACAACTGGCCGTCATTGGAGTCTGTCATGGGTTTACCTTGGGGGAGGGCGGCCGCCATCGGCGGATGAAAGAAGGGATGTGGGCGTACGACCCCGAGCATAGGCCCAGGTGCGTTGCAGTGATGGGAAGGATTGTTGCGAAGCATCCTGTGCACGTTCTGTAACGTTTTCGCGGCGTATGGTCCAGGCATGGGCAGGCACTGCCCGCAGCCTTATTCCAACCCGAGGAACAACGCGATGATTGATTATCAACTCAAGGAAAAGGTCGCCATCGTCACCGGCGGCGTCTCCGGCATCGGCCTGGCCGTGGCTGAGCTGCTGGCCGATTCCGGTGCAGCGGTAGCGGTGTGGGATCTCAAGGCCGACGCCGTCGAGAAAACCGCCGAGACGCTGCGGAAGAAAGGCGTGAAGTCGATCGGCATCGCCTTGAACGTCACCGACGAGCACGCCGTTGAAGCGGCCGTGAAGCAGACCGTCGAGGAACTCGGCGGGCTAGATATCGCGGTGAACAACGCCGGTATCGGCGGGCCGTCGGCGGCCAGCGGCGACTACCCGGTGGAGGGCTGGAAGAACGTCATCGACGTCAATCTCAACAGCGTGTTCCTGTGCCAGCGGGCGCAGATCCAGGCGATGCGCAGCGCGGGCAAGGGCGGCAGCATCATCAACATGGCCTCCATCCTCGGCCAGGTCGGTTTCAACAACTCCGCGGCCTATGTCGCGGCCAAGCATGGGGTCGTCGGTCTGACCCAGACGGCGGCGTGGGAGCACGCCGCGGACAAGATCCGCATCAATGCGGTGGGCCCCGGGTTCATCGCCACGCCGTTGCTGGACAAGATGGACCCGAAGGTGAAGCAGGCGCTGGAGAGCAAGCACGCGCTCGGCCGGCTCGGCACCCCGGAGGAAGTCGCTGCGCTGGTGGCCTGGTTGGCCAGTGCGGACGCCAGCTTTGCCACCGGCACGTACTACGCCATCGATGGCGGTTATCTGGCGCAGTAAGCCTTGCAGCGGCAGGCTCACCCGGGCCTGCCGCTGGCTTCACGGTGCTCAGACGCCCTTGTCTGCGACGCTCCGTCCATTGCTGGATGAGAGGTGCAGATGGGACTGGAACAAGATCTATCAATCCTGCTGCGGATCGCCGTGGCAATGCTGCTCGGCGCCACGCTCGGCATCGAGCGGGAGATGGGCAAGCATGCGGCTGGGCTGCGCACGCACATGCTGATCGCCGGTGCCGCCGCCCTCATTGTCGGGCTCGGTGACAGCATTGCCGAGCACTTCCAGGAAGAGCGCTACCGCGACCTGCTGCAGGTCGATCCGGTCCGTCTGATCGAAGCAGTGGTGGCCTGCGTCGGCTTTGTCGCCGCCGGTACGATCCTGCGCGGTTCGCGCGACGATCAGGTCAGCGGCCTGACCACGGCCAGCTCACTGATCATGGCCGCAGCGATCGGTATCGCGGTCGGCATCGGCGAGTACGTGATCGCTGTCGGAGTGAGCGTGTTGTGCCTGATCGTGCTGGTGGTGTTCAGCCGTATCGCTAAGAAACTGGAGTCGTCATGAGCAGCGAACGTCCCTTCGAGATCCAGCGCATCGACCATGTGGTGCTGCGCGTGCAGGATCTGCCACGCGCGGTACGCTTTTACTGCGACGTGCTGGGCTGCACGGTTGCCCGCGAGCGGCCCTCGCTGGGCATGGTGCATCTGCATGCCGGCGAATCGCTGATCGATCTGATCAGTGTCGACGGCCCGCTGGGGCGCGAAGGTGGCGCAGCACCTGGGCGGGAAGGGCGCAATGTCGAGCATGTCTGCCTGCGCGTGGAGCCGTTCGACGCCGAACAGGTGCGCGCGCATCTGCAGGGGCTGAAGGTGGCGCTGAGTGGACCGGCCGAGCGCAACTACGGCGCGGAGGGCGACGGTCTGTCGCTGCGCCTGCGCGATCCCGATGGCAACTCGGTCGAGCTCAAAGGCCGCTCCAACGACTGCGGCTGTTAAATGGTAATACCAATAGGCGGGCCTAGACCTATGGTCTAATAGGCTCGCCTTGCGTTTGGCGTTTCAATGCGGGCAGTTTCAACGACTTCCATGAGTATTGGTACTACCAATGCTCATCGTTGAACGTTCTTGGCTCGTGCGGTGCTGACCGCGCGGGCCCCTGTCCGTCTTGATGAGATCCGCCGATGCAGGCCTGGCAACAACTGTATGACCCCGCTGGCAACCTCTGGCTGTCCAGCCTGATCGCGCTGCTGCCGATCGCCTTCTTCTTCGTCGCCCTGGCTGTGCTGCGCATGAAGGGGTGGCTGGCCGGCACGATCACCGTAGCGATCGCGTTGGCAGTGGCCCTGCTGTTCTACCGGATGCCGCTGTCGCAGGCGTTCGCGGCGGCCGGGTATGGCTTCGTCTATGGCCTGTGGCCGATTGCCTGGATCATTCTGGGCGCGGTGTTCCTGTACAAGGTCTCGGTCAAGACCGGCCAGTTCGACATCATCCGCGCCTCGATCCTGTCGGTGACCGAAGACCAGCGCCTGCAGATGCTGATGGTCGGGTTCGCGTTCGGCGCGTTCCTGGAAGGGGCGGCCGGCTTCGGTGCGCCAGTGGCGATCACCGCCGCGCTGCTGGTCGGGTTGGGCTTCAAGCCGCTGTATGCGGCCGGCCTGTGCCTGATCGTCAACACCGCGCCGGTGGCGTTCGGCGCGATGGGCATTCCGATCATCGTGGCCGGGCAGGTGACCGGTCTGGATCCGTTCGAGATCGGACAAATGGCCGGGCGCCAGCTGCCGTTCCTGACCCTCATCGTGCTGTTCTGGATCATGGCGATCATGGATGGCTGGCGCGGGGTCAAGGAAACCTGGCCGGCGGTGCTGGTGGCCGGCGGTTCCTTCGCGATCGCGCAGTACCTGACCTCCAATTTCATCGGCCCGGAGCTGCCGGACATCACCGCTTCGCTGACGTCGCTGGTCTGCCTGACCCTGTTCCTGCGCAGGTGGAGGCCCGTGCGGATCTTCCGCTTCGATACCGAGACCAGCGCTGAAGCCGCCGCCCAGGCACTGGAGGCCCCGCGCTATTCCACCGGCCAGATCATCAAAGCGTGGTCGCCGTTCCTGATCCTGACCGCGATGGTCACGGTCTGGAGCATCGCGCCGTTCAAGGCACTGTTCGCCGCCGGCGGCGCGCTGGAGCACTGGGTGCTGAAGATTCCGGTGCCGTCGCTGGATCAACTGGTGCAGAAGATGCCGCCGATCGTGCCGGTGCCGACCGGGTACGAGGCGGTCTACAGGTTCGATGCGGTCTCGGCGACCGGCACGGCGATCATGCTGGGCGCGGTGATCGCAATCGTGCTGCTGAAGATGCGCCCGGCCGCGGCGCTGCGCACCTTCGGCGAAACCGTCAACGAGCTGAAAGTGCCGATCTATTCCATCGGCATGGTGCTGGCGTTCGCCTTCATCGCCAACTACTCGGGGTTGTCGGCAACGTTGGCGCTGGCCCTGGCGCATACCGGCAAGGCCTTCACCTTCTTCTCGCCGTTCCTGGGCTGGCTGGGCGTGTTCCTGACCGGTTCGGACACCTCGTCCAACGCGCTGTTCTCGGCGCTGCAGGCCACCACGGCACAGCAGATCGGTGTGTCCGAGGTGCTGCTGGTCGCGGCCAATACCACTGGCGGGGTAACCGGCAAGATGATCTCGCCGCAGTCGATCGCCATCGCCTGCGCGGCGGTCGGCCTGGCCGGCAAGGAATCGGACCTGTTCCGCTTCACGGTCAAGCACAGCCTGATCTTCACCGTGATGGTCGGCATCATCACCACGGTCCAGGCCTACTGGCTGACCTGGATGATTCCCTGAGCCCATGCGCGGCATTCCGACCACCGGCATCGACCCCATCGCCCGCCACGCGGGCGACAATGGCGGCATGAAGAACGAACGCCTGTCCGACAAGGTGGCCGCGCAGCTGCGTGGCCTGATCCGTGAGCAGAACCTGCAGCCGGGCGACCGGCTGCCGGCCGAGCGACCGCTGGCGGTGCAGCTGGGGGTGTCGCGCACGGCGCTGCGCGAAGCGATCGCGCAGCTGGCCAGCCAGGGCCTGCTGAGCGCGCGGGTCGGCGGCGGCACCTACGTGAGCGAGCCGGCGGCCCGGGCCCGGCAGACCATCGATGAGCCGTTGATGCCGTACCTGCCGCTGTTCCAGGGGGACCCGGAATACCGCTTCGACGTGCTGGAGATCCGCCACGCGCTGGAAGGGGCGACCGCCTGGCATGCGGCATTGCGCGCCACCGACGAAGACCGCGCCAAGATCCGCCAGGCCTTCGATACCATGATGGCCGCGCACGGCAAGGACGATCCGGCCGGCGAGGCACAGGCCGATGCGGCCTTCCACCTGGCCATCGCCGAGGCCTCGCACAACCTGGTGCTGCTGCAGGTCATGCGCGGCCTGTTCGACCTGCTGCAGACCAATATCTCGCAGAGCCGCGAGAAGCTCTATACCTCGGCCCGCACCTTTGAGCCGCTGTCGGTCCAGCACCGCGAGATGATGGATGGGGTGCTCTCCGGCGACCCGGAACGCGCGCGTGCCGCCGCGCACGCGCACCTGGAATTCGTGCACACCTCCCTGCGCACGCTCGACGACAACGAAGCCCGGCGCGCACGTGCGTCGCGGCTTCCTTCTTCCCACGGTTGACCCATGATCATTTCCGCCTCCACCGATTACCGCGCCGCGGCACAACGCCGCCTGCCGCCGTTCCTGTTCCACTACATCGATGGCGGCGCGTATGCCGAGCACACCCTGAAACGCAACGTCGCCGACCTGTCGGACATCGCACTGCGCCAGCGCATCCTGCGCAACATGTCCGATCTGAGCCTGGAAACGGAGCTGTTCGGCGAACGCCTGGCGATGCCGGTGGCGTTGGCACCGGTCGGACTGACCGGCATGTACGCGCGCCGCGGTGAGGTGCAGGCGGCGAGGGCGGCGGCGAGCCGGGGGATTCCGTTCACGCTGTCCACGGTGTCGGTCTGCCCGATCGAGGAGGTGGCCCCGGCCATCGATCGGCCGATGTGGTTCCAGCTGTATGTGCTCAAGGACCGCGGCTTCATGCGCAATGCGCTGGAGCGGGCCAAGGCGGCCGGCGTGACCACGCTGGTGTTCACCGTGGACATGCCGACGCCGGGCGCACGTTACCGCGATGCGCATTCGGGCATGAGTGGCCCGAACGCGCCGGCGCGGCGCATGCTGCAGGCGGTGACTCACCCGCGCTGGGCGTGGGACGTCGGCCTGTTCGGCCGCCCGCACGATCTGGGCAACATCTCCACGTATCGCGGCAGCCCGACCGGCTTGGCCGACTACATCGGCTGGCTGGGCAACAACTTCGATCCGTCCATTTCGTGGAAAGACCTGGAGTGGATCCGCGAGTTCTGGACCGGCCCGATGGTGATCAAGGGCATCCTCGATCCGCACGATGCGCGCGATGCCGTGCGTTTCGGGGCCGACGGCATCGTGGTCTCCAACCACGGCGGGCGCCAGCTGGACGGCGTGCTGTCCACCGCGCGGGCCTTGCCGGCGATCGCCGATGCGGTCAAGGGTGAGTTGAAGATCCTGGCCGATTCGGGCATCCGCAACGGCCTGGACGTGGTGCGCATGATCGCGCTCGGCGCGGACAGCGTGCTGCTCGGCCGCGCCTTCGTCTATGCGCTCGCCGCGCAGGGCGAGGCCGGCGTGGCCAACCTGTTGGATCTGATGGCCAAGGAAATGCGTGTGGCGATGACGCTCACCGGCGCGAAGACCATCGCCGATATCAGTGCCGATTCGCTGGTGGACGCCACCCGGCGCCTTGCGGTCGCACCGTGAGCGGCGTCGGCAGCGATAGCGCCGCGTTGCTTGCGCAGCTGCGCGGCATCGTCGGCGACGCGCACGTGCTCTCGGGCGACAAGCCGACCCGGCGCTTCCGCAGGGGCTACCGCTTCGGCGACGGCCCGGTGCTGGCGGTGGTACGCCCGGGCACGCTGCTGGAACAGTGGCGCGCCCTGCAGGTCATCGTGGCGGCCGATGCCATCGTGATCATGCAGGCCGCCAACACCGGCCTCACCGGCGGCTCCACCCCCGATGGTGCCGATTACGACCGTCCCGTGGTGATCATCAGCACGCTGCGCCTCACCGGCGTGCAGCTGATCAACGCGGGCCGCCAGGTGGTGTGCCTGCCTGGGGCGACGTTGGACCGTCTGGAGAAAGTGCTCGCGCCGCTGGATCGCGAGCCGCACTCGGTGATCGGTTCGTCGTGCATCGGCGCGTCGGTGCTGGGCGGGGTCTGCAACAACTCCGGTGGCTCGCTGGTGCGGCGTGGCCCGGCGTATACCGAGATGGCGCTGTTCGCCCAGGTCGATGCCCACGGCCAGCTGCAGCTGGTCAATCATCTTGGCATCGCGCTGGGCGACACCCCCGAGCAGATCCTGGAACGGCTGCAGCGCGGCGACTACGTGCCCGCCGATGTGGACAACGGCAACGGCCGCGCCGCCTCCGACCCGCGGTATGCCGAGCAGGTGCGCCAGGTCGATGCAGCCACGCCGGCACGCTACAACGCCGATCCCTCGCGCCACTACGAAGCCTCCGGCTCGGCCGGCAAGCTGGCGGTGTTCGCGGTGCGGCTGGATACGTTTGCGCGCGAGCCGGGTGAGGTGTTCTACATCGGCAGCAACGCGATGGAGGATCTGACCGCGATCCGCCGCCATCTGCTGACCGCGTTCGAACGCCTGCCGATCTCCGGCGAGTACCTGCACCGCGAGGCGTATGACATCGGCGAGCGCTACGGCAAGGACACCTTCCTGCTCATCGATCGCTTCGGTACGGCCCGGGTGCCGGCTGCGTTCGCGTTGAAAAGCCGCGTCGATGGCTGGTTCGAAAGTCTCGGCCTGCACGGGGTCACCGACCGGGTGATCCAGTGGGCGATGCGCTGCCTGCCACGCCATCTGCCCGCGCGCATGGGCCAGTTCCGTGACCGCTACGAGCACCATCTGCTGCTCAAGGTGTCGGCGGTGGATGCCGCCGCAACCGAGACCTTCCTGCGCAATCACTTCGCTGACGGCGAGGGCGACTTCTTCCAGTGCACCGCCGGGGAGGGGCGCAAGGCGTTCCTGCATCGCTTCGCCGTGGCCGGCGCGGCCGTGCGGTATCGCGAAGTGCACCGGCGCGAGGTCGAGGACATCGTGGCCCTGGACGTGGCGCTGCGACGCGACGACCGCCAGTGGGTGGAACACCTGCCATCCAACCTCGATGCATGCCTGGCCGGCAAGCTGTATTACGGCCATTTCCTGTGCCACGTGTTCCACCAGGACTACATCGTGCGCAAGGGGGAAGATCCATTGGCCATCGAGCACGCGATGTGGGCGCTGCTGGATGCGCGCGGTGCCGAGTATCCGGCTGAGCACAACGTGGGCCACCTGTACCCGGCCAAGCCGCCGCTGGCGGCGTTCTACCAGCAGCTGGATCCCAGCAATACGCTCAATCCGGGCATCGGCCAGACCCCGAAGACGCGCGGATGGGGCAGCTGCGACTGCACCACCCACGGGTAGAGCCACCCATGGGGTGGCTTTACCCGCGCGGAATCACTCGCAACGGACGGCGGTGATCACGTTGTCCTTGTCGATGAACACCCGCAGGCGATCCTGGCGCAGGTCACGGGTGGTGATCGTGGCCGGGCCGATCGGGTTGATCAGGCCGGCGCCGCTCTGTACCAGCAGCTTGCGCATGTTCGCTTCGTCGGCCGGCTGGCCAACAGCCCAGCCCAGCGCATCGGCCTTGCACAGGCCTGGGCCCTTGATTTCCGGCCCCGGCGTGCTGACGCAGGCGGCCAGTGACAGGGTGCCTGCGAGCATGATCGCGGCGAGGGGATAGCGGTAAAGGGATGTCATCGGGTCGCTCCTGCGGGGTCAGGCGCCGACCATACCACCGCGGTGCGCAGGGACGTGTGGTGGCTACCCTGGCGTTACACTGACGGCCTCTCACGATCGATCATGCCGGGAGTCGCAGGTGCTGCACGTGTTCATGCTTGGCGGGCGCCATGCCCGGGCCAGGATCGAGGTCCACGATGTGGCCTTCGCCAACGTCGATGTCATCGAAGAGGCCTACCCGCAGTTGCGCCAGGAGTGGTTCGGCGAACGCAAAGGGCTGCATGTCGATGGCTGGCTCGCGGTGGATGGGGTGGAGGCGTACCAGGTGCGCTTCGGCGAGGTGGCCCCGGCGGCGGGCGCGCCGCGGCTCTACTTTCTCAATCTAGGCGGGTATGCCGCCGGCGCGCTGGGCGAGGCCCATGACTACCGGCTGCTGGTCGCCACCAGTGTCGAAGAGGCCAAGCACAAGGCCAGGGCGCTGCGCGATGCCAGCTGGTTCAAGCCGCATACCGATGCCCTGCTGGAGGTCGATGACTGCATCGCCATCGATCAGGTCGGCGGCCGGTATGTGCAGCTTGAGCGCGGGGAGCACCAGGGCATCGCGCTGGTCAGTGACTACATCGTGATCGGCTGAACGGCCCCGATTGCCCGCGGCCGTGCCGCTGGCGCATAGTGTCGCGGTCTTGTGAGGTCCGGCGATGTCGCCGCGACAGGTCAACCAACGGAAGTAGCGCATGCAGAGCAGGAAGATCACCGCCGCAGTGATCGTGACGCTGGGAATGATGATGGCAGGCAACGCCGTGGCGGCCGAGCCGGACGCACCGGTGTTCGGTGGCTGGCGCAACCTGCATTCGGCCAGTGGCGCCGAGCCGGTACTGAGGAACCAGCCGTTTGCGATCCTGCCGGGCGAGGTTGCCAAGGGCGAGCGCTTCGCGATCCTGGACCGCGAGAACAAGCAGGCAGTGTGCTGCCTGGTGGTGGACAGCGACCGCCTCGATGCGATCGCGCTGGAGACCCGCTACCGGCTGCCCGGGGTATGGATCGCCGATCTGCTCGGCAACGAGGACTACAACCGCCGGCACGGCGACCCGCATGTGTTCGCGATGAAGCGCGAAGGCGAGCTGGTCGACCACGTCTTCTCGCAGGAAGGCGGCGGCTACAGCGATCTCGGTGGCCTGCTGCTGCCGGCCGGGGCTGCGCTGGATGCCAGCGGCAACATCAAGCTCGGCACCGTCATGTACCGCCTGCAGGTGCAGTCGCAGCGGTTCGCCGATGACAACGGCGCGCTGGATCGTTACACCCTGCAGCCGCCGGCACCGGCCGCGCCGGTGGTGGTCGAGGTGCCTTACAGCACCTACTGACACGGAAGCGACAGAACCGGCACGGTACAATCGCGCCCGCCCACCGGCCGTGCCGGCCGGGCCCGCATCCTTGTCCGAGCCTGTCCGTGATCGCCCGATTCTTCCTGTCCTGTGCGCTGCTGCTGTTGGCCGCCTGCGCCACGCCGGCCCGGCCACCGGCCAAACCGCCCGCCAATCCAGACGCCCTGTGGGGCATCATCCAGCGCGATTGTGCCGGCGATGCCGCCCCCCGTGGCAGCTGCCTGGCGGTGGCCGCCGAGGCGCAGCGCCGCGATGTGCTGCTCAAGGATTCGCACGGCCACTACCAATTCCTGGTGTTGCCGCTGGACCGGGTCTCGGGGATCGAAAGCCCCGCGCTGCTGCGGGCCGGAGCACCGAACTACTTCGCCGCGGCCTGGGCCGCCCGCAGCCACACCGAGCAGGCGCTGGGCCGGTCCCTGCCGCGCGACGTGGCCAGCCTGGCCTTGAACTCCCCGCATGGGCGCTCCCAGCACCAGTTGCACATCCACGTGGATTGCCTGCGGGCGGATGTCCTGACCCAGCTGCGCCGGCTGCAGCCCTCCATCGGCGCGGACTGGCAACCACTGCCGGAGCCGCTGCGCGGGCATGCCTATCTCGCCCGCCAGCTGCCGGGTGCCGAGCTCACCGCGAATCCGGTCCGTCTGCTGGCCGCTCATCTGGCCGAGCCTGCCGATATCGGCAACTGGTCGCTGGTGGTGGCCGGGCAGACGGACCCCGCCGGTGCCCCGGGCTTCGTGCTGCTGGCCACCCGGCTGGACCTGGCGGCGGGCAACAAAGCCAGTGGCGAGGAACTCCAGGACCACGCCTGCGCCGTGCTGACCGGTGCAACCGGGCCGCTGGAGGGCGTGCTGTGAGGCGCACCTGGGCGTGGGCGGTATGGATGGTGCTGCCACCGTTGCCCGCGTTGTGCTGGGCAGCGGCGGATGACGCGGGTGCACGCCTGCAGGACGTGTCCGGCAATCGGCTGATACCGCTCGCGGCAGCGCCTGCAGGGGCAAGTGATGCGGCGGCCGGCGACCAAGGGTTCGACCCGCGCTGGTACTGCAGCGCGGACCAGCACTGGTGCGTGCGCGTGCAGCCGGGCGACGACGAGGAACAGGTGGTGCTGATCGTGCGTGAGCGCTCCGCTGGCAGGGATATCTCCCGCCGCGCGTTCGCGCTGGCCATCGGCAACGCCGAGGGCGGCCTGCAGCCTTGGCCGGCCCTGGTCGAACTTGGCCCGGCCGCGGGGGGCGGTGTACTGGTCGGCGTGGATGCCCAGGCCAGCACGATGTACTCCGGCGGCGGCGCCAGCGTGACCGAGCGGGTCGTGGCGCGCGTCATGCGCCACGCAGCCGACGCCGACTCTGGCGAGGTGCTGCGGCTGCCGGTGCAGGGCCATGCCAGCATCCGCGCCTGCTTCAGCGAGCGTGATATGGACCTCCGCGCCGGCGCCTGTCACGACGAGTATGGTTTCGATGCAGCGCTGAGCCTGGATCCGGCTGGCGAGGGCATGCCGGTGCTGCGCTATCAAACGCACGCGCACCGGTTTCCTGCGTTTGCCTCACGCAACCAGGATTCGCTTGCGCATGGCCGGGTAAAAACGTCGGAACTGCGCACCGTGTCGGATCCGGCCTGCTCGTATCAGCGGGTGTACCGCTTCCAGAACGGTGCCTATATGGCCGATCAGGCATTGCCGGACTGCAGCGAATTCACCGAACTGTAGTGGGGCGCGGGAATCCAACGCGCGATTGAAATAAAAACCGCGGACGTGGCACGTTATAGTGGCCGTTCAATGCGGTTCCCGCTTTCGCGCCCGGGCTGACTGGCGCGTCGTATCCGACTTAATCCATGACTGCTGAAACCACGACTCCGCCCGCCGCTGCGCCGTCCCAGGCCACCGGTCCGCTGTTCTACCAAGCGCCCGTGCCGCTGCGCTCGGATCTGCATGCCGCCTGGCGCCTGGTGCCCGACACCGCGCATTTTGCTGCCGACACCAATGCGATCCCCGCCGTGATCGGCGAGTTCGGCTCGCTGGCCCAGCATTACCCGATCATTTTCACCGGGAAGGACGCGATGCCGCTGGTGGCCGTCGGCCTGGCCCAGCGCAACCTGTTCGTTGCCGATGGCGTATGGGACGAGCAGAGCTACGTGCCGGCGTACGTGCGCCGCTACCCGTTCGTGTTCATGCAGGCCGGTGAGCAGGACGAGTACGTGCTCGCGCTCGACTCGGCCGCCAAGCAGGTCAACCAGGGCCAGAGCGAGGACGGCGTGCCGCTGTTCCAGGATGGCAAGGCGACCGAGATTGTCGACAACGCGATGCGCTTCTGCGGCGATTACACGCGCGAGCATGATCAGACCCGTCGCTTCACCGCCGCGCTGATCGAGAACGATCTGCTGATCGACCGCAACATCGACGTCACCCTGGCCGATGGCCGGCAGATGTCGATCAACGGCTTCCAGGTCGTGGACGTGGAGAAGTTCGCCGCGTTGCCGGACGCCACCGTCGTGGCCTGGCACCGCAGCGGCTGGCTGGCGCTGGTGCATCACCACCTGAGCTCGCTGGCACGTTTCAGCGCGCTGGTGAGCCGACAGAGCGCGCTGCCTGCCGACGCCTGATTCAAGGCGCACGGGCCATCACGGAAACGGCGGCCGCAGGGTCGCCGTTCTTCGTTGTGCAGGGTAAGGTGCGGATCAGTCGCGGGTGCTGACTTCCCAGTTGGCATGCACCACGGCCGGCTGCCGCTGCAGGCGGGCGACCACGGCATCGAGCTCGTCGGCACTGACCGCCGTGCTGACCAGGATCGCGACCAGCTCGACCGGGCCGTCGCCGTGTTCGATCACCTGCACGTCGCTGACCGGGTACTGCGCGGCCTCCAGTGCGTCCACCAGGCGTTCGCGTGCCAGGGGCGTGGCGGCAGGGTCCACGCTCAGGCGCACCTCGTAGGTCGCTTCAGAGGCGGCCTCATTGATCGGGATGCGGTTGATCGCGTTGACCAGCGGGCGCAGCAGCGTGTTGCCGGCGATGATCAGCACCGTCAGCAGCGCGCCTTCGGCCAGCATGTCCGCACCGGTGCACGCACCGACCGCCGCCGAGCACCACAGCGTCGCGGCGGTGTTCAGGCCACGCACGTTCATGCCTTCCTTCATGATCACACCGGCGCCAAGGAAACCGACCCCGGACACCACGTAGGAGATCACCCGCACGGCTTCAGCGTTGCCGGCGATGCGCATGCCCAGATCCACGAAGGCCGCTGCGCCGACCGCCACCAGCACATTGGTGCGCAGCCCGGCGGTGCGCTGGCGGTACTGCCGTTCCGCGCCGATCAACGTGCCGAGCACGAACGCGGCGACCAGGCTGACCACGGTGTCCAGGAAGGGATGCAGCTCGAAGGTCTGGATGAAGCGCATGCGGAGTCCTTGCAGGGCAGGGCTTAGGCGAAATCCCGATAAGCATATCCCGGGCGGTCATTTCCCCCTTTTCCGCCTGTTCAGCAGAATCACGGCCCCTCCCTCACTACACTCTGGCACGGGCCTGCCCGCGCCGGTACGTAGCTCTTTTACCGGAAATCTGCATGTCTGTGCTGTATCGCCCGCTGCGTCGGCGGGTCCTGGTTCTGTCGTTGTTGCCCCTGCTCGGCGCAGGTTCCATGGTCCACGCGGCCGATGCGCCCACCCAGCTCGATGCCGTCACGGTCACCGGCTCGCGCATCCCCCGCGCCAGCGTGGAAGGCCCATCTCCGGTCACCGTGATCACCCAGGAGCAGATCGAGGCGCAGGGCTACCGCAGCGCCTTCGAAGCGCTCAGCGCGCTGACCGAGAACACCGGCAACGTGCAGGGTGAGGATTTCGGCAACACCTTCACGCCGGCCGCCAACACCATCAACCTGCGTGGCCTCGGCCCCAACCGCACCCTGGTGCTGGTCAACGGTCGCCGCCAGTCGGATTACCCGCTGGCCTACGAAGGCTCGGTCAATGTGGTCAACCTGGCCAACATCCCGAGTGCGCTGATCGACCGGATCGAAGTGCTGGCCGGGGGCGCCTCGGCGGTGTATGGCTCCGATGCGATCGCCGGTGTGGTCAACATCATCCTCAAAAAGACCTACGACGGCGTCGGCATCAATGTGCGCGCCGGCACCACCGAACAGGGCGGCGGCGACAACCAGCGCCTGCAGGCGGTCGGCGGCGGCTCGGGCGAGCAGTGGGACGCGATCTTCGGGCTGGAGATCGCCAACCGCAAGGCCATCTACGGCTCGCAGCGCGATTTCATGGATTCGCTGACCGACGATCCGCGTGGCGTGGCACCGCTGGCGACGGCGGTGGCGTATCGCCGCAACGCCTCCACCAATAATTACATCGATCCCGGTGCCGACGGCTGCGATGCCACCAGCACGCTGTATGGCGACAGCGTGTTCCGCGCGCAGAATCCGCGCCAGGGCTGGTACTGCGGCAGCAATGAGGCCGCGCCCACGTTCTGGACCGTGCAGACAGAGAAGCGCAACATCGACGCCTACAGCGCGGTGACCTGGCGCTTGAACGATCGCCAGGAACTGTTCGCCGATGCGGCCATCGGCACCGCGCGCATCTACAACAACACCCGCGCACCGAGCTGGACCTCCTCGCGCAATTACTTCTACAACCAGAACAGCGGTCAGCTGGAAAGCTGGTACCGGCGTTTCGCACCGGAAGAGATCGGCGGCGTGCAGCGCAATGCCAACCGGTTCCTTGAGCAGTCCTGGTCGTTCAACGTGGGCGCGCGTGGCAGCATCGGCGGCTCGGACTGGGATTACGAAGCGGCCTACAGCCGCTCGCGCTATGAGAACAAGACGCAGCGCCCGGGCCTGTTGATCGGTATCAACGAGTACCTGCTCGGCCCGCAGCTCGGCACCCGCAATGGCGTGGAGGTCTACGCGCCGGATCCGTCGCGTCTGTACCAGCCGCTGACCCCGGGCGAGTACGAGGGCCTGTCGGACCGTTACGAGAGCCGCAACGCCGCGTGGCTGCAGACGGCCAGCGTCAGCGTCAACGGCCAGCTGTTCGATCTGCCCGGTGGCCGTGCCGCGCTGGCAGCCGTTGTCGAAGCGGGCAGCCAGGGCTACAGCAACCGCCCGGACCCGGCGTTGGCACAGGGTGCGTTCTGGAACCTCAATGCCGGCATTCCCGCCGGTGGCGAACGTGATCGCTATGCGGCCGGCGTGGAGCTGCAGCTGCCGTTGCTGGAGCGCCTGACCGCCACCGTGGCTGGACGCTACGACCAGTACCGCGCCGCCGGTGGTCACCTGGGCAAGGCGACCTGGAGCACCGGCCTGGAGTTCCGTCCGTTCGATACGCTGCTGCTGCGTGCCAGTGCGGCGACCAGCTTCCGTGCGCCGGACATGAACTACGTGTTCGCGACCGAAACGCGTGGCTACAACCCCGGCATGACCGACTACTGGCGCTGCCGCAGTGCCGGCCAGGCGTATGACGACTGTGACTTCAGCGGGCTGGCGATCGACTACACCAGCGGCGCCAACCCGCAGCTGCAGCCGGAAACCGCCAGATCGTATGGCCTGGGCTTCGTGTGGTCGCCCTCGGCGAACCTGGACTTCACGGCGGACTACTACGACATCCGCATTGACGATGAGGTCACCAACCTCGATGCCACCCGCATCCTGAAGGACGAAGCGGACTGCCGCCTCGGCCAGACCGTGGGCGGTGACGCACGCGATATCGGCTCGGCACAATGCCAGGATGCACTGCGCCGGGTGATCCGCAACCCGGCCGATGCCGCCGTGCAGCCCAACCAGGTCGTGCGCGTGCTGATCAACCCGATCAACGCCGCCTCCGAAACCGTGCGCGGCATCGACCTGAAGTCGAATCTGCGCTGGGATGCAGGCCGTTACGGTCGTTTCTCGGCCCGCGTGGCGTACTCGCTGGTGATCGACCACAGCTACCGCCAGTTCGCTGGCGATGACGTGCAGGACCAGCGCAATTCGCTGGATTCCTACCAGTGGCGCAGCAAGGTCAACGGCAGCGTCACCTGGGCGATCAATGACTGGACCGCCACGCTGTACGGCATGCGCTACGGCTCGTTGCCCAAGACCGACGGCAGTGGCCGCATCGCCCCGTACATGACCTACAACGCCAGCCTGTACCGCAAGCTCAATGACAACGCCACGCTCGGCCTGATCGTCAACAACCTGCGTGACAGCCGCCCACCGGCAGACAAGAACGGCGGTGGTTGGCCGTTCTACCCGGTCGGCAACTACGACCCTTACGGCCGTCAGTTGTGGCTGGAGTTCGACTACCGCTTCCTGTAATCCGCTCGCGGGCCCGGCAATGCCGGGCC
>NZ_JASCOO010000169.1:0-4410 GCF_029959485.1 Stenotrophomonas sp. PS02301 | reverse complement strand
TATAACCACCCCCGCGGTGGTTTGTGTTTTGTGGGGGGGGGGGGGCCGCGCCCCCCCCCCCCCCCCCCACCCCACACCTTGCGCAGCACGGTGTGGGCGCCAGCCCTCCCCTGCCACATCCCCGCGCCTGACGGCGCGCCCCCTTGTACTCCAAGGGGGCTGTTTCACCAGAGAGAGGACGGCCAGCCGACACCCCGCCCATGCCGGGCCGCGAGAGTAGCCGAACAGCGCTCGGCACTACCGCCCCTATGAAACAGCGGCGAGCGCAGCAGTGCCGCCGGAAGCATCGCCATCCCTCGCTGCATCCACCTGACAACCAAGCGATCTGCGGGGACGAAACCCACCCCCCGGAAACGACAAAAGCCCGGCCGAAGCCGGGCTTTTGCGTACCTCCCAGGGGGATCCCGAAGGATCCCACGCCAGGCGCGATGGATCAGCGCTTGGAGAACTGGGTGGCGCGACGTGCCTTGTGCAGGCCGACCTTCTTACGCTCGACTTCACGGGCGTCACGGGTCATGAAGCCAGCCTTGCGCAGCTCGGACTTCAGGGTTTCGTCGTATTCGATCAGCGCGCGGGCGATGCCCAGACGGATCGCACCGGCCTGACCCGTGGTACCACCGCCAGCGGCGGTGACCATGATGTCGAAGGTTTCGGTGTTCTTGGTCAGTTCCAGCGGCTGACGCACGATCATGCGCGCCGTCTCACGGCCAAAGAACTCGTCCAGCGGACGGCCATTGACGGTGATGTTGCCGGCGCCCTTGCGCAGGAACACGCGGGCGGTGGAGGACTTGCGGCGGCCGGTGCCGTAGTTTTGCGTGATAGCCATGATTAGATATCCAGAACCTGAGGCTGCTGAGCGGCGTGCGGGTGCTCGGAACCCGAGTACACCTTGAGCTTGCGGTACATGGCGCGGCCCAGCGGGCCCTTCGGCAGCATGCCCTTGACGGCGGTCTCGATGACACGCTCCGGATGGCGCTCAAGCGCCTGGGCCAGAGTTTCGGTCTTCAGGTTGCCGATGTAGCCAGTGAAACGGTGATACAGCTTGTCCTGCAGCTTGTTGCCGGTGACGACAATCTTTTCTGCATTGATGACAACCAGGTAATCACCGGTATCAACGTGAGGGGTGTAAACCGGCTTGTGCTTGCCGCGCAGACGGCGGGCCAGCTCGGTGGACAGACGGCCCAGCGTCTTGCCGGATGCGTCGACGAGATACCAGTCGCGCTGGACGGTCTCGGACTTTGCAGTGAAAGTGCTCATGAAAGAACTCTAGTAGGTCGGGCTCATTACGGCGCAGTACGGCCGGAACTCTGCCACGCGTTGTGAAGAGGCGGGATTGTACTGGCCATGCCCGCCACATGCAAGTTGACCGGATCCCGGCTTGGCACACCGGTCCGCGGGGGCGAGAATCGACAGTCCCCCGCCGCGACACCACCTGCCATGACCGCGCTCCGCCAGATCACGCCGCTCGACCACCTGCTGACCGAAGCCCAGCGGGCCCTGGATACCGTGTTCGGCAACCCGCCGGCCAGCCGCCCCTACCCCGCCGAGGCCACCCCGGACGTGCAGATGGCCGACCCCGAGCGCCGCCACGCGGCCGGGCTGATGCGCATCAACCATGTCGGCGAGGTCTGCGCCCAGGGCCTGTACTTCGGCCAGGCCGCGGTTGCCCGTGAGCCGGAAACCCGCGCCCACCTGCTCGATGCCGCCCAGGAAGAGACCGACCATCTGGCCTGGTGCGCCCAGCGCCTGCGCGAGCTGGACAGCCGCCCCAGCCTGTTCAACCCGATCTGGTATGCCGGCAGCTACACCATCGGCACCCTGGCCGGCCTGCGTGGGGATGGCTGGAACCTGGGCTTCGTGGTCGAGACCGAACGCCAGGTCGAAGCCCATCTGGACGAACACCTGGACACCCTGCCCCCGGCCGACCTGCGCAGCCGTGAGGTGATCAAGGTGATGAAGATCGACGAGGCCCGCCACGCCGACCACGCCGAGCATGCCGGCGCGCGGAAGCTGCCCGCACCGATCCCGTCGGTGATGGCGCTGGCCTCCAAGGTCATGAAGACCATCGCGTACCGGTTGTAACGGCGTATCGACCAACTTGTAACGGCGTATCGACCAACGGTCGATACCTACCGGAACGGCGCGCGCGGCATGGGTTGCGGGCCGGCTTGCCACCGGTAGCGCCCGACCGTTGGTCGGGCGACGATCAGGCAGAGACCAGCTTCAGCCCGATCACACCGGCCACGATCAACGCGATGCAGGCCAGCCGCGACGGCGAGGCGCTGTCGCCGAACAGGAAGATGCCCAGCATCGCCACGCCCAGTGCGCCGATCCCGGTCCAGATCGCGTACGCCGTGCCGACCGGGATGGATTTCATGGCCTGGCTCATCAGGTACAGGCTGACCAGGGCGGCAGCAACGGTGGCCAGGGTGGGAAGGGGCTTGCTGAAGCCTTCGGAGTACTTCATTCCGATGGCGAAGCCGATCTCGAACAGACCGGCAACCAGGAGATAGATCCAGGGCATGGGGGGATTCCTTGGGTTAACAAAAGCAAAACGGCCCGGTGTTTTCACACCGGACCGTCGTCGGTAGCTGCCGTGGAACCGGGTTTTGCGCAAACACCGGTTTCACAGGGCGGGCCGTCCCGCCTGAACGAGGCCGTCCGGGCCAGGCCCGGACGACATCGCGACGTGCGTTACTCGGCCAGATTGCGCCCATGGAACAGCTCTTCGATCTCACGACGCAGCAGCGCCTCGATCTTCATGCGTTCCTTGAACGACAGGTTCTTGGCCTTCTCTTCGAACAGGTACTGGTCCAGATCGAAGTCCTTCAGGTGCATCTTCGTGTGGAAGATATTTTCCTGATAGACATTGACGTCGAACATCTCGTAACGCGACTTGATGTTCTTGGCCAGGAAGTTCTGGATCGAGTTGATCTTGTGATCGATGTAGTGCTTCTTGCCCTTCACGTCACGGGTGAAGCCACGCACGCGGTAATCCATGATCACGATGTCCGATTCCAGACTCTCGATCAGGTAGTTCAGCGCTTTCAACGGGGAAATCACGCCACAGGTGGCCACATCGATGTCCGCGCGGAACGTGGCGATGCCCTCCTGCGGATGGGTTTCCGGGTACGTATGGACAGTGATGTGGCTCTTGTCCATGTGGGCAACCACGGCGTCGGAGATCAGCTCCTTGCCGGCCTGCTTCTTGTCGATCACCGGCTCTTCCGAGATCAGGATCGTCACCGAGGCACCCTGGGGGTCGTAGTCCTGGCGGGCCACGTTCAGGATGTTCGCGCCGATGATCTCGGCAACGTCGGTCAGGATCTGAGTCAGCCTATCGGCGTTGTACTCTTCATCAATATATTCGATGTAACGCTGACGCTCCTCTTCGGTGCGGGCGTAACAGACGTCATAGATGTTGAAGCTCAGCGCCTTGGTGAGGTTGTTGAAACCCTGCAACCTCAGGCGAGGCAACGGCTTGACCACGGCGGTCGATCCTGTGTGTGGTGGGAAAGAAGTAATTATGGGGCAAAGTGATCGGGGGCGAAACTTGCATTGAAACGAGTACCTGTGCTCGGTTTGCCCTTAACAATTCGGATCGTTAAGCTCCCGGCACATAGCCGTGAATTCTTCATGAGCAATCGGAGCGCCTCAACGTGTCAACTGTGCGCCTTGCCACAAGTCCATTGGCCCTGGATATCGCAACAATCGATCGCTTCCTGGCCCACAGCCACCGCCGCCGTTACCCCGCCCGTACCGACGTGTTCCGTCCAGGCGATCCGGCCGGCACCCTCTACTACGTGATCAGTGGCTCAGTCTCAATAATGGCTGAGGAAGATGACGATCGTGAGCTGGTGCTGGGCTACTTCGGCTCGGGAGAATTCGTCGGTGAGATGGGGCTGTTCGTCGAATCGGACCGGCGCGAGGTGATCCTGCGCACCCGCACCCCGTGCGAGCTGGCCGAGATCAGCTACGAGCGCCTGCATCAGCTGTTCTTGGGCCCGCTCTCGGCCGATGCGCCGCGCCTGCTCTATTCGATCGGCCAGCAGCTCTCCAAGCGCCTGCTCGACACCAGCAGGAAAGCCAGCCGCCTGGCCTTCCTGGATGTGACCGACCGCATCGTGCGGACCCTGCACGATCTTTCCCGCGAGCCGGAGGCGATGAGCCACCCGCAGGGCACCCAGCTGCGCGTCTCGCGCCAGGAACTGGCCCGCCTGGTCGGTTGCTCGCGTGAAATGGCCGGCCGCGTGCTGAAGAAGCTGCAGACCGACGGGCAGCTGCATGCCCGCGGCAAGACCGTCGTTCTGTACGGCACCCGCTGATCGGGCCTTGGTCGTGGCGGGCGCGGGGCGGGCCCCCCCCCCCCGTGGGGCGAGGGCGGGGGGGTTTAAACAAATGACGCTGGCC
>NZ_JASCOO010000168.1:0-4424 GCF_029959485.1 Stenotrophomonas sp. PS02301 | reverse complement strand
GCCGCTGGCCGGCTCCTCACGTTGCATGACACCCCGCCCCTGGCGGCAGGATGCAGAGCCGGCCAGCGGCCGGCACTACCGTCACCAGGATCACACCATCCCGTTGTGCCGCAGCAGCGCGTCCACGGTCGGCGCGCGCCCACGGAACGCAGCGAAGTTTTCTGCCGCACTCCGGCTGCCGCCCCGTGAGAGCACTTCATCGCGGAACCGCTGACCGGTCTCGGTCACCTTGTCCGGCGCTTCCTCGAAGGCGGCATAGGCATCGGCGCTGAGCACTTCGGCCCACTTGTAACTGTAGTAGCCCGCCGCATAGCCACCGGCAAAAATGTGGCTGAACTGATTGGGGAAGCGATTCCAGGCCGGCGGTCGGTTGACCGCCACCTCATCGCGCACGCGCTCCAGCAGGACCTGCACGCTGTCCTGGGTCGGGTCGAAATCGCTGTGCAGCTGCATGTCGAACAGGGCGAATTCCAGCTGGCGCACGGTGAACATGCCGCTCTGGAAATTGCGTGCGGCCAGCATGCGGTCAAACAACGCACGCGGCAGCGGCTCGCCGGTAGCTACGTGTGCGGTCATCGCCTGCACGCGCTCCCATTCCCAGCAGAAGTTCTCCATGAACTGGCTCGGCAGTTCCACCGCGTCCCACTCCACGCCGTTGATGCCGGCCACGCCGAGCTCGCCGATGCGGGTCAGCAACTGATGCAGCCCATGCCCCATTTCATGGAACAGCGTGGTCACATCGCTGTGGCTGAAGGTCGCCGGTTGCCCCGCGGCCCCCTTGCCGAAGTTGCAGACCAGGTACACCAGCGGTGTCTGCACACCGGCAGCGGTCTCACGGCGGTTGCGGCAATCGTCCATCCACGCGCCACCGCGCTTGCCTTCGCGCGCGTACAGGTCGAGATAGAACTGACCCACCAGCGCGCCCTGCGCATCGACCACCCGGAAGAAGCGCACATCCGGATGCCACACCGGCGCGCTGTCCGGCTGCACCTCCAGCCCGTAGAGGCTGCGGATCACGCTGAACAGGCCGCCCAACACCTTCGGCTCGGTGAAGTACTGCTTCACGTCCTGCTCGGAATAGCTGTAGCGCGCCAGCTTCAGCTTCTCCGCCGCGAAGGCCAGGTCCCACGCTTCCAGCGCGGCCAGGGCCAGCTCGTCGCGCGCGAAGGCCTCCAGCTCGGCACGGTCGCGCTGTGCGTACGGCTTGGCGCGCGCGGCGAGATCGCGCAGGAAGCCCAGCACCTGCGGCGCATCCTCGGCCATCTTGGTGGCGATCGAATATTCGGCGTAGTTGGCGAAGCCCAGCAGCGCAGCCAGCTCCGCACGCAACGCCAGCACGCGATCGATGTTGCCGCTGTTGTCCAGCGCGGCATCGCCGAACTCGGAGGCGCGGACCGCGTTGGCGCGATACAGCGCCTCGCGCAGCGGCCGATGTTCGGCGTAGGTCTGCACCGGGATGTAGCACGGCATCTGCAGGGTCAGCTTCCAGCCGGTCAGGCCATCCTTCTCTGCGGCAGCGCGGGCAGCGGCGATCACATCGTCCGGCAGGCCAGCCAGTTCGGCACGGTCTTCCACGTGCAACGACCAGGCATCGGTCGCATCAAGCACATTCTGCGAGAACGTCGCCGACAGCGCGGACAGTTCCTCGCGGATCGCGCTGTAGCGCGCCTTGCCGGCGTCATCGAGTTCAGCACCCCCCAGGCGGAAATCGCGCAGGGCATTCTCCAGCACCTTGCGGCGTGCCGGATCGTACTGCGCCGCTTCCGGCGCGGCGGCCAGGGCCCGGTACTGCTGGTAGAGCGCCAGGTTCTGGCCCAGTGCGCTGCCGAAGCGCGTCACCTTGGGCAGATTGGCGTTGTAGGCCTCGCGCAGCGCCGGGGTGTTCACGACGGCCTGCAGGTGGCCCACCTGCCCCCACGCACGCCACAGGCGCTCGGTAGCGTCGTCCAGCGGCTCGGCGAAGCTTGCCCAGGTCACCGGGGAGACGGTCTCGGCGGTTTTCACCGCGGCCTCGGCGTCGGCCAGCAGGGCATCGATCGCCGGGGCGATGTGCTCGGGCTGGATCGCATCGAAACGCGGCAGGCCGGAAAAATCGAGCAGGGGGTTGGTGGGGGTCACAGGCATCTCCAGACAACAGGGCCGCTGCAGCGGCATCACCCCACGATATGGCATTGCCCCCCGCCCCGCACAAGGCCCCGGCGTACGCCGATGGGCCAGGTTCACGCCAGAGCCGGTGCCGCGCTCAGTACAGCGTTTCCAGCGAGACGCAGGGCAGCACCGGCAGCCCCTGCCCGGCCACTGCGGCCGCGAGCACCGTATCGGCGCCATCCACGTCGATGCCCTGCGTCGGATACCACGCGGGGTTGTAATAGCTGTGTGCGTAACGATCGCCGCTGTCGCACAGGATGGTCACGATCGAGCCGCTGCGGCCTGCCTGACGCATCAGCTGCGCGGCCTGAAGCACGCCGATGAAATTGGTCCCGGTCGAGCCGCCGACACGACGGCCCAGCTGGCGGGTGACGTGGCGCATCGCGGCCAGGCTCAGCGCATCGGGCACCTTGACCATCGCATCGACACTGGTCGGAATGAAGCTCGATTCCACCCGCGGCCGGCCGATGCCTTCCACCCGCGAGCCCCCATTGCAGGTCAGCTCGCGCCAGGGCTGGCCGGCCAGCGCGGCGCAGTAGCCGTCGTAGAACACGGAGATTTCCGGGTCCGCACACAGGATGCGGGTGTCATGCCGGCGGTAGCTCACATAGCGGCCCAGCGTGGCCGCCGTGCCGCCGGTACCGGGGCTGCACACGATCCACTCGGGCACCGGATGCGGCTCCTCGGCCATCTGCTTGAAGATCGATTCGGCGATGTTGTTGTTGGCGCGCCAGTCAGTGGCACGCTCGGCGTAGGTGAACTGGTCCATGAAGTGGCCACCGGTTTCGCGGGCCAGCGTTTCCGAATCGCAGTTCAGGTCGCAGGCGCGCTCCACCAGATGGCAACGGCCGCCGTGGAATTCGATCGCCGCGATCTTCTCCGGCGAGGTGGTGGCCGGCATCACCGCGATGAAGGGCAGCCCCAGCAGGCGCGCGAAGTATGCCTCGGACACCGCCGTGGAACCGCTGGACGCCTCGATCACCGGGCGCCCCTCGCGCAGCCAGCCATTGGCCAGCGCATACAGGAACAACGAGCGCGCCAGGCGATGCTTCAGGCTGCCGGTGGGGTGGCTGGACTCGTCCTTGAAATACAGGTCGATGCCCTCGAACCCGGGCAGGTCCATCGGAATCAGGTGGGTATCGGCCGAACGGTTGAAATCGGCGTCGATCTTGCGGATGGCCGCGGCTACCCATTCACGCTGGGACATGGATGAACACTTGAAGGAAGGCTGAGCAGATTCTACTGCGTCCGTCCCGGCGGTACCGGAATGGCCGGGTTTGCCGGGCGGCGATGCTATGGTGAGCGCCGGTCCCGAACCTGCCTCCGCCCTGCGCTTGCCTCGCTCCCTGACGCTCCTGCTGCTGTGCCTGACGCTGATCGCCAGTGCGGTCGGTTCGGCGTGGGCCGCCACGGCCATGGCGATGCCCACCGCGGTGGCCAGCAGCAGCGCTGCCGAGCGCAGCTGCCATGACACGGCCCCGGGGCTGCACGCCGACGAAGACGTCGGGCAGCCCGGCCCTGCCGCCGGGTGTGTGGACGATGATCACTGCGACTGCCCACAACAGGGCACAGTGCTGCTGCCCGCCGCGCTGCCGTTGCTGATGGGCCTGCCGCGATCCACGGCGCCCCTGCCCGCCATTGCCGGCCGGAGCAGCCTCGCACCCGACCGGCGGATCCGCCCTCCCATCGCCTGATCCGCCGCTGACGGCCGGCCACCTCACGGGCGACCGATGCCGACGCTGCCTGCCTCGTCTGCCGCCCGCCGCACAGCGCGAGGGTGGCGACCGCATGCACCTCGCCATGGCGAAACCGTCAGCAGCGCGCCACTGCAGTCATCGCATCGCCTCCCCACCCCGACCGCGATGTCTGCGACGTGGCCCGGCCCTCCGTCTGCAGCCCCGTCTCCGTCCACCTTTTCAATCATCTTCTCGAAGGATTCCCATGCGCCTGTTCACCCTGCTGCCCGTAGTCGCCCTGCTTGCCGCCGCGCCGACCGCACTGGCCCAGTCGGCCCACGCCGGACACGATCACCACGCCGGCCACGCCAAGCCCCCCGCTGCGACACCGACCAGCAAGCACGCGGCCGCGTTCAAGCAGCTCGACCGTGACAACGACGGCTTCATCCGCCGCAGCGACCTGCCTGCCGAGCATCCCTTGCTGCCGCACCTGGACATGAGCGATCGCAACCGCGATGGCAAGCTCGATGCGAAGGAATTCGACACCGGCATGAACATGCTTTGACCCCGGCGACCGCGCACGGCAACGCTGCCGTGCGC
>NZ_JASCOO010000167.1:0-4560 GCF_029959485.1 Stenotrophomonas sp. PS02301 | reverse complement strand
GCCGCGGCAAGAGGCGCGTAGTACGGCTCCTGCCGCGGCTGCACCCCGGCCTGGCGCGAACGCTCCCAGGAGCGCTGCACCGGCGGGCTGACCACGCTGTCCATCAGCGCGCCGCCCTCGGCGAAGCGCTGACGGGCGGCGGCCAATACCTGCTGCTGTTCCAGAACCATCGCGGCCATCGGTCGATCTCCACCTCGGACCGACAGCCTACTCCCGCAAAGCTGACTGGTACGTCGTCGCAGGCATGCACGCCTGCGACGGACCGTTTCACCCGCCGATGGTCAGGATCGGCTTGAGGGTGACACCGCGGGTGCTGTCCTCGGCGGCCTGGTTGATCTGATCCAGCGGGTAGAACTTGACCAGCTTGTCGAACGGGAAGCGGCCCTGCTGGTACAGCTGCACCAGCTGCGGAATGAACACCTTGGGCACGCTGTCGCCTTCGACGATGCCGCGGATGCTGCGCCCGCCGAGCAGCAGGTTGTTGACGTCGAACTCGGCCTTGGTGCCCAGCTTCGGCGCGCCGACCACGCCGATCACCCCCAACCCGCCGAGTGCCTCGATGCCCTGCGCGAGCACCTCCGGACGACCGGTGGATTCCAGTGCGAAGTTCGCGCCGCCGCCAGTGATTCCGCGCACCGCTTCAACCACATCGACCTCGCGGCTGTTGATCACGTGCGTGGCGCCCAGTTCCTTGGCCAGCTCCAGGCGCGAAGGCACCACATCGATGGCGATGATGGTGGTCGCACCGGCCACGCGTGCGGCCATTACCGCGCTCAGCCCGACCGCGCCGGCACCGAAGCTGGCGAAGCTGCTGCCGGCGGTCACCCTGAGCGAGTTGATCACCGCACCGGCACCGGTCTGGATGCCGCAACCAAGCGGGCCAAGCAGCTCGATCGGCGCATCATCGGGCACCTTGATCGCGTTGTTTTCGCGGCTCAGTGCGTAGGTGGCGAAGGAGGACTGCGCGAAGAAGTGATCGTGCAGCGGGTGGCCGTCCGGATCCTGGATCGCGGTGGAGCCGTCCAGCGCACCGCCACCGAAGTTCAGGCCGAAGAAATCCTTGCAGTAGGCACCGTGGCCGCCGCTGCAGGGGTTGCAGTGGCCGCAGGCGCCGTAGGTCAGCACGACATGGTCGCCAACCTTGAGGTCCTTCACGCCCGGGCCGAGTGCTTCGACGATGCCCGCGCCTTCATGGCCGAGCACCGCCGGCAGCGGCACGGGGTAGTACTGGTCCCGCACGATCAGGTCGGTATGGCACAGGCCGGTGGCGACCACGCGGACCAGCACTTCATCGTCCTGTGGGCCACGGATGCGCGCCTTCTCGATCGTGAAGGGCTGTTCTTTTTCGCGCACCACGGCCACGGTGATGTCGCGCAGTTCTGCTGTTGCAGTCATGAAGTTCTCCTGGATCAGATCGGGTACGCGGGGGCTTCGCCCTTGACGGTCATCCACTGCCACTGGGTGAACTCGTCGATGTTGGACGGGCCACCGATGCTGGTGCCGTTGCCCGAGGCGCCGACGCCACCGAAGGGATTGATCACTTCATCGTTCACGGTCTGGTCGTTGATGTGCAGCAGGCCGGTGCGCAGCCGTTCGCCCAGCTTCAGCGCGCGGCCCACGTTGCTGGACACGATCGCCATCGACAGGCCGTACTCGCTGTCGTTGGCCAGCTCCACCGCCTCGTCATCGGTATCGAACGGCACCACGACCGCGACCGGCGCGAAGATCTCTTCGTGGAAAGCCGGGTTGTCGCGGCTCACATCGCTGAGCACGGTCGGCTCGAAGTACAGATCCTTGTAGCCACCACCGGTTGCCAGGGTGGCACCGGCGGCCTGCGCCTGGGCAACGATGCGCGCGGCGTGGTCGCGCTGCTGGGCATTGATCAACGGCCCGATCGCCACCTCGCCGTCGGCCGGATTGCCAACCTTGAGCGATCTGGCCTTGGCCACCAGCTTTTCCAGGAAGCGCGCATGGATGCTGCGCTGGACCAGCACGCGGCCGGTGGCCATGCAGATCTGGCCCTGGTGCAGGTAGACGCCCCACGCCGTGTTGGCGATGGCCAGATCCATGTCCGCATCGTCGAGCACGATCAGCGAGTTCTTGCCGCCCAGTTCCAGCGACACCTTCTTCAGGTGTTTACCCGCCGCTTCACCGACCTTGCGCCCGGCACCCGTGGAGCCGGTGAACTGGATCATCGCAATGTTCGGGTCACTGGTCAGCGCCGCGCCGGCCGCACCATCGCCCGGCAACACGTGGAGCAGGCCAGCAGGCAGGCCAGCCAGTTCGAACAGGCGTGCGATCACGAAGCCGCCGCACACGGCGGTGCGCGGATCGGGCTTGAGCACCACCGCATTGCCCAGCGCCAGTGCCGGCGCCACCGCACGCATGGCCAGATACAGCGGGAAATTGAACGGCGCAATCACACCCACCACGCCGAGCGGGCGGCGGCGCGCCAGATTCAGACGGCCCGGTTCGGACGGCAGTACTTCGCCGATGCTGCGCGAAGGCAGTGCCGCCGCTTCATGCAGCGCCTTGGTGTTCACCTTGGCCTCGAAGCCGGCCTTGAGCTGGGTGGAGCCACTTTCGCGGACCAGCCACTGCACGATCTCGTCATTGTGCTCTTCGGCCAGTTGGGCGGCGCGGCGCAGGATCTGCGCGCGGGTGTCATACGGGGCACTGGCCCAGCCGCGCTGTGCGTTGGCGGCGGTGGCGGCGGCGCGCGCGATCTGCGCCGGGTCGGCCATCGCGATCTCGCCGAGGCGTTCGCCGGTGGCCGGCTCGACCACGTCCTGGGTGCCAGCACCCCGGCTCCACTGACCCTCGAACAGCTTGCCGGACCACGTGGCCGTCGGCAGGAATGCGTGTGTTGCCATCACTGAGAACTCCTTGCGTCGTGTACCCGGCCATTGGATACCTGCGGCGGGCCACTGCCTATTGGCCGTTGGCTCGATCACTGCAAGTGATTGCCGGATAAGGATTTATCAGGATGACGGGTGTCCAGTTAATGGACAGTGGAGCCGAGCATCCGCCCGCTTCACCGCCGCGCCGTACAATCAACGGCCCCAGCCAGCGACACCGCCCGCCATGAACGATGCTTCCCCCACTGCCACCCACGACCCCATTGCCGAGACCCGGAAATGGCTGGAGCAGATCGTCATCGGCCTGAACCTGTGCCCGTTCGCCAAGGCGGTGTACGTGAAGGACCAGGTGCGGTTCGTGCTCAGCGATGCGACCACCCCGGAAGCCCTGGTGGAAGAGCTGGCCGAAGAGCTGATCCTGCTGCGCGATACGCCAGCCGAACAGATCGACACCACGCTGATCGTGCATCCGGACGTGCTGACCGATTTCCTGGACTACAACGACTTTCTCGACAACGCCGATGCCGCGATCGAGGCACTGGATCTGCAGGGCATCCTGCAGGTGGCCAGCTTCCATCCGCAGTACCAGTTCGCCGGCGCGGCGCCGGATGACGTGAGCAACTACACCAACCGTGCGCCCTACCCGACCCTGCACCTGCTGCGCGAAGACAGCGTCGAGCGCGCCGTCGCCGCGTTCCCGGATCCGGACGTGATCGTGGAGCGCAACATCGACACGCTGGACAAGCTCGGCATCGAAGGCTGGACGCGCCTGCTGGGCCGCAACGACATGCCGCCGTGCCACTGACCCCGGCCATTCTCGACTGGCCGGCACAGCCGCTGCGCGATCGCGTGGTGGTGATCACCGGCGGTGCGCAGGGCGTGGGACGCGGCATCGCGCAGTCGGTGCTGGGCGCCGGCGGCAGCGTGATGATTGCCGACCTGGATGCCGATGCCGGCAAGGCCTGTTTGACCGAATGGGCGCTGCCGGAGCGCGCGGCGTTCCAGCGCGCGGACGTGGCCAGCGAGCGCAGTGTGCAGGCGCTGATCAAGGCGACGATGAAGCGCTTTGGCCGTATGGATGGCCTGGTCAACAATGCCGGCATCGCCAGTGCCCATGGCACGCCGTTGGCGGAGATGCCGCTGGCTGAGTGGCAACGCCGCCTTTCCAGCCTGCATGGCGCCTTCCTGTGCAGCAAACACGCCCTGCCCGCCCTGCGCGAGCATGCCGGGGCCATCGTCAACATCGCCTCGACGCGTGCATGGCAGTCCGAACCGGACAGTGAAGCCTATGCCGCGGCCAAGGGCGGGCTGGTCGCCTTCACCCATGCACTCGCGTTGAGCGAAGGGCCGGCGGTGCGGGTCAACAGCATCAGCCCCGGCTGGATCACCACCGATGCCTGGCAGGCACCCTCACGCCGGCGGACGCCCAAGCTCTCGCGCCGCGATCAGGCGCAGCATCCGGTCGGCCGGGTTGGCCAGCCGCCGGACATCGGCGCACTGGCCGTATTCCTGCTCTCGGACCTGGCCGGTTTCATCACCGGCCAGGACCACATCGTCGACGGGGGCATGACCCGCACGATGATCTACGCCGAATGAGCCACGTGCCGTCCGATCAGGCTGCTGGGTAGTGCCGGCCGCTGGCCGGCTCCTCACGTTGCATGACACCCCGCCCCTGGCGGCAGGATGCAGAGCCGGCCAGCGG
>NZ_JASCOO010000166.1:0-4599 GCF_029959485.1 Stenotrophomonas sp. PS02301 | reverse complement strand
GGACCGTCAAGCGGCATGGATGCCGCTTGTCGAGCCCCCAGGGATGGGTTCACGGCGTGTCCCGCCCTCCCACCCCCGCCACGCCAGCCCACGGACTGGCAACCGCCGCATTGGCTTCTGTCTTGATCCTCGCCGTGGCCGTGGCCCTGGCTCCGGCTCCGGCTCGTTTCGACTGCAACGGATGCCCCGGCCCGCCCCAGCGCCTATAATCGGGGGCCACATTGCCTGTTGCCCCGCCATGACCGCCGAAACGGCCGCCGAACTCCACACGATCATCGACCTGATCCGCTACGGCACCAGCCGTTTCAACGCCGCAGGGCTGACCTTCGGGCACAGCTACGACAACGCCCTGGACGAAGCCACCCAGCTCGTCCTGCACAGCCTGCACCTCCCGCATGACCTCGGCCCCGCCTACGGCCAGGCGCGCCTGCTGCAGGACGAAAAGGTCCGCGTGCTGGAGCTGTTCCAGCGCCGCATCGACGAGCGCATCCCGGCCGCCTACCTCACCGGTGAGGCCTGGTTCGCCGGCCTGAGCTTCAAGAGCGACAGCCGCGCCCTGGTGCCGCGCTCGCCGATCGCCGAACTGATCGAGTGCGGCTTCGAGCCGTGGCTGGCCGGCCGCGATGTACACCGCGCCCTGGACCTGTGCACCGGCTCGGGCTGCATCGCCATCGCCATGGGCCACTACTACCCCAATTGGGAAGTGGACGGCGTCGACCTCAGCGACGAAGCACTGTCGCTGGCCGAAGAAAACAAGGAGCGCCTGCAGACGTCCAACGTCACCCTGCTCAAGTCCGACCTGTTCAACGGCCTGACCGGGCGTCATTACGATCTGATCGTCACCAATCCCCCGTACGTCACCAACGACGAGACCGATGCCCTGCCGCAGGAATACGCCTACGAGCCGGAAATGGGCCTGCGTGCCGGCGACGACGGCCTGGACCTGGTGCTGAAGATCCTGCGCGACGCCCCGCTGCACCTGAGCGAGGACGGCCTGCTGATCTGTGAAGTGGGCGAGTCCGAGCAGCACCTGTACAAGCTGCTGCCGGAAGTGGATTTCCGCTGGGTCGAGTTCAAGGTCGGCCAGATGGGCATCTTCGCCGTGGAGTGCCGCGAACTGATCGCGCACAGCGCCCGCATCACCGAACTGGCAGCGCAGCGGCCGTGAGTTCCAACAGCTTCGGCAAACTGCTGACCGTCACCACCTTCGGCGAATCGCACGGTCCGGCGATCGGCTGCGTGGTGGACGGCTGTCCGCCGGGGCTGGAGATCAGCGCCGACGAATTCGCCCATGATCTGCAGCGGCGGGCCACCGGCAAGAGCCGGCACACCTCCGCGCGGCGTGAAGCGGATGAGATCGAGATCCTCTCCGGGGTGTACGAGGGCCGCACCACCGGCACCCCGATCGGGCTGCTGATCCGCAACACGGATCAGCGCAGCAAGGATTACACCAACATTGCCCAGCAGTTCCGCCCGGGCCATGCCGACTACAGCTACTGGCAGAAGTACGGCATCCGCGATCCGCGCGGTGGTGGTCGTTCTTCCGCGCGCGAAACCACCATGCGCGTCGCCGCCGGTGTCATCGCCAAGAAGTGGCTGCTGCAGCGGCATGGCGTCACCGTGCGTGGTTATCTCTCGCAGCTGGGCGAGATCATCCCGACCGGGTTCGACTGGGCGGCGGTGGAAGACAATCCGTTCTTCTGGCCGGTCGCCGATCAGGTGCCTGCGCTGGAGAGCTACATGGATGCGCTGCGCAAGTCCGGTGATTCGGTCGGTGCGCGCGTCAACGTGGTGGCTGACGGCGTACCGCCGGGCTGGGGCGAGCCGATCTACGGCAAGCTCGATGGCGATCTGGCGGCTGCGCTGATGAGCATCAACGCGGTGAAGGGCGTGGAGATCGGCGATGGCTTTGCCAGTGCCGCGCAGAAGGGCACCGAACACCGTGACCTGCTCACCCCGCAGGGGTTTGCCAGCAACCATGCCGGCGGCATCCTCGGTGGCATCTCCACCGGCCAGCAGGTCACTGCCTCGATCGTGCTCAAGCCGACCTCCAGCCTGCGCCTGCCCGGTGCCACGGTGGACGCCACCGGTGCCTCGGTCGAGGTGATCACCACCGGCCGTCACGATCCGTGCGTGGGCATCCGTGCCACCCCGATCGCCGAGGCGATGATGGCCCTGGTGCTGATGGACCAGGCGCTGCGCCACCGCGCCCAGTGCGGTGATGTCGGCCAGATCACCCCGCGCATCCCGGGCACGATCGATGGCTGATCGGCGCCCCAAGGTCTGGGTCAGCCAGCCCCTGTTCGACGATGTCGTCGAACAGCTCGGGCAGCATTTCGACCTGACCATGACCGGCGACGTCACCCGCTATACGCCGCAGATACTGGCCGAACAGCTGGCCCACGTCGACGGCGCGCTGATCACCCTCAACGAACGCATCGGTGCAGCCGAGATCGCCAACGCGCCCCAGCTGCGCGCGATCGCCAACGTCGGTGTGGGCTACAACAACCTGGATATCGACGCGCTCAGCGCCGCCGGCATCCTGGCCAGCAACACCCCGGATGTCCTGACCGAAACCACGGCCGATCTCGGCTTTGCGCTGCTGATGGCCACCGCCCGCCGCATCACCGAATCCGAGCGCTGGCTGCGTGACGGGCAGTGGGGGCAGTGGTCGTTCCAGACCATGCTCGGTGCGGACATCCACGGCAGCACGCTGGGCATCCTGGGCATGGGCCGCATCGGCCAGGGCATCGCCCGTCGCGGTGCGCACGGCTTCGGCATGCGCGTGCTGTACCACAACCGTTCGCGGCTGCCCGAGGCCACCGAGGCCGAGGTCGGCGCGCAGTATGTGGACCTGGATACCCTGCTGGCGCAGGCCGATCACCTCGTGCTCGTGCTGCCGTACAACGCCGCCTCGCACCACATCATCGATGCCGATGCGCTGGCAAAGATGAAGCCGACCGCCACGCTGATCAACATCGCCCGCGGCGGCATCGTGGATGAGCTGGCGCTCGCCGATGCACTGGCCAACGGGCGCCTGGCCGCCGCCGGGCTGGATGTGTTCGAAGGCGAGCCGACGGTGCGCCCGGAACTGCTCGCCCTGCACAACATCGTGCTGACCCCGCATATCGGCAGCGCCAGCCAGGCCACCCGCCGGGCGATGGTGCAGCTGGCCGTGGACAACCTGACCGCCGCACTGGGGCAGGGCCCGGATGCCGGCCACCCGCCGAGCGCGATCAACGCCGACGCTGTCGCTGCCGTGAAAACCGGCGGCGCGACCGTGGGCGGCAAAAAAATCGACGACGCAAAACGATAGGGAACCGCGCTGGCCAACAGGCGAGGTTCCCGAACCGGTAGGTACCGACCGATGGTCGGCACATATCTCCAAGGCACGGCAGGTACCGATCGTTGGTCGGTACACATCCCCAACGCACGTTACGTATCGGCCACGGGTCGGTACACCCAACAGAGGTTTTCATGAGCAATCCAGATCGTCGTTTCCACGTCGCCGTCGTCGGTGCCACCGGTGCTGTCGGCGAAACCATGCTGGCCATCCTGGCTGAGCGCAACTTCCCGATCGCCACGCTGAGCCTGCTCGCGTCCTCGCGTTCGGCCGGTGGCGAGATCGAGTACCAGGGTGAGAAGATCAAGGTCCAGGACCTGAGCACCTTCGATCCGAACGGCGTGGACATCGCGTTGTTCTCCGCCGGTGGCAGCGTCTCCAAGGAGTTCGGTCCCAAGTTCGCCGCCGCCGGTGCGGTGGTGATCGACAACTCTTCGGCCTTCCGTTACGACGATGACGTCCCGCTGGTCGTCTCCGAAGTGAACCCGGAGGCGCTGAAGAACCGCCCGCGCGGCATCATCGCCAACCCGAACTGCTCGACCATGCAGATGCTGGTCGCACTGGCGCCGCTGCACCGCCAGTACGGCATCGAGCGCATCAACGTGGCCACCTACCAGTCGGTGTCCGGCGGCGGTCGCTCGGCGATGGAAGAACTCGGCAAGCAGACCGGCCAGCTGCTCAGCTTCCAGGAAATCGACCCGCAGCGCTTCCCGGTGCAGATCGCGTTCAACCTGATCCCGCACATCGATGATTTCCAGGACAACGGCTTCACCAAGGAAGAAATGAAGCTGGTCTGGGAAACCCGCAAGATCCTCGGCGATGACAGCATCCTGGTGAACCCGACCGCCGTGCGCGTGCCGGTGTTCTATGGCCACTCCGAAGCGGTCACCATCGAAACCCGCGACAAGGTCACCCCGGATGCCGCGCGTGAGCTGTTGTCACGTTCGCCGGGCGTGGAGGTGGTCGACAAGCATGAAGCGGGTGGTTATCCGACCCCGGTCACTCACGCGTCGGGCACCGATGCGGTGTACGTCGGCCGCATCCGTGAGGATCTGTCGCACCCGCGTGGCCTGAACCTGTGGATCGTCTCGGACAACATCCGCAAGGGCGCTGCCCTCAATGCCGTGCAGCTGGCCGAACTGGTCGCCGCCGAAGGCTGATCGCGTCGTGGGGGGGGGGGGGGGGGGGGGGGGGCCCCCCCCCCCCCGGAACACAAGCCGCCCCCGGGGGGGGGGGGGGTTTTTGGGGGCGGAGAA
>NZ_JASCOO010000165.1:0-4643 GCF_029959485.1 Stenotrophomonas sp. PS02301 | reverse complement strand
GCTCCTCATCGTGCTGCCGCCGAATGCGTGGTTGCCGGCCAGCGGCCGGCACTACAATGCGTGTATTGCAACTACAGGCTGGACCCCCATGACGTCGCTCCGCATTGCCCTGGCGCAGTTTGATTTCCCGGTTGGCGCAGTGGCGCAGAACACCGACACCATCATCGCGATGATCGCCGAGGCGCGCGATGAGTACGGTGCCGAGCTGGTGGTGTTCCCCGAGCTGGCGATCAGTGGCTATCCGCCGGAGGACCTGCTGTTGCGGCCGGGCTTCCTGTACGACTGCCAGCAGGCGCTGGAGCGCATCGCGGCGGCGACCACCGGCATCGCGGCGGTGGTCGGTTGGCCACAGGCCGCTGGTGCGGTGGTCTACAACGCGGCCAGCGTGCTGCGCGATGGCAAGGTCGAGCACACCTACCGCAAGCGCGAGCTGCCCAATTACGCGGTGTTCGATGAGCGCCGTTACTTCGATGTCGATCCGGACGGCGGCAGCTGCGTGTTCGAGCTGAAGGGCGTGCCGGTGGGCGTGCTGGTCTGTGAAGACCTGTGGTTCGCCGAACCGCTGGCCGATACCGTCCGTGCCGGCGCGCAGCTGGTGGTGGTGCCCAATGCCTCCCCCTACGAGCGTGGCAAGCATGCCCAGCGCGATGCGCTGCTGGCCGAGCGTACCCGCGAGAGCGGGGCGGCGATCGCCTACCTCAACGTGGTGGGCGGCCAGGACGCGCTGGTGTTCGATGGCGCGTCAGTCGTCGCTGACGGCGATGGCACCGTGCATCCGGCCGCTGCGGCCTTCACCGACCAGTGGCTGGTGGTGGATTACGACGCCGGCACCCGCCGTTTCCTGCCACGCGAGTGGATCGACGACGGCGACGAGAGCATGGATGCACTGGCCTGGCGCGCGGTGACCCGCGGGATCCAGGATTACTGCCGCAAGAACGGCTTCAAGAAGGTCTGGCTGGGCCTCTCCGGCGGCATCGATTCGGCCCTGGTGCTGGCGATGGCGGTGGACGCGCTGGGCGCGGCCAATGTCACCGCGGTGCGGCTGCCCTCGCGCTACACAGCGGACATGTCCAACGACCTGGCGGCCGAGCAGTGCCGCGCGCTGGGCGTGACGCTGGAAGCGGTCTCGATCGAGCCGGTGTTCGAGGGGCTGATGGCCGCGCTCGGCCCGATGTTCGAAGGGCAGGCGGCGGATGTGACGGAAGAGAACCTGCAGTCGCGCAGCCGCGGCGTGATCCTGATGGCGCTCTCCAACAAGTTTGGCGGGCTGCTGCTGACCACCGGCAACAAGAGCGAGTATGCGGTGGGCTACGCGACCATCTACGGCGACATGTGTGGCGGCTACGCCCCGCTCAAGGACCTGTACAAGACGGAGGTGTTCGGGCTCTCCAAGTGGCGCAATACCGTGGGCGGCGCCCCGGTGATCCCGCCGGCGGTGATTTCCCGCCCGCCCTCGGCCGAGCTGCGCGCCAACCAGACCGACCAGGATTCGCTGCCGGCCTACGACGTGCTGGACGGCATCCTGTACCGCTACGTGGACCAGGAGCAGTCGCGCGAGGAGATCGTGGCCGCCGGCTACGCCGCCGAGGTGGTGGACCGTGTGCTGCGCCTGGTGCGCACCAGCGAGTGGAAGCGCCATCAGGCGGCCCCGGGGCCGAAGGTCTCGCGCCGGGCGTTCGGGCGTGAGCGGCGGTACCCGATCAGCAATGGGTACAAGGGGTAGGCGTCGGGCGCTACCGTAATAAAAAAGGCCCCTTTCGGGGCCTTTTTCATTACTTGCGGTTCATCGTGGCGTTGCGTTCACCGGTACTGGCGGACTTCTCGCCGGCAAACGGGTTCAGCTTGCGCACCATCCACGGGTACTTCGGCCACTTGCCCTGCAGCCACGGGTGGTCGGGCTGGTTCAGCTCGAGCACGCGGCGGGCATCGTCGGCCAGGGTCTTGTTGCCCAGGTGGGTGTAGGCCTCGCCCAGGGCGGCCACGGCGTCGTACTGGAACGCGCTCTGCGGGTAGTTCTCCAGCAGGAAGTTGGCGCGGCCAGCGGCCGAGACGTAGGCCTCGCGGCGCAGGTAGTACAGGGCGTTGTCCAGCTCGTACTGGGCGAACACATCGCGCAGGGCGATCATCCGCTGGCGCGCATCGGCGGCGTAGCGGCTGTTCGGGTAGCGCTCGGTGACGATGGTGAAATCGGCATAGGCCTGGCGCGGGCTCGACAGGTCACGGCGGCTCGGGTCCAGCGACCAGACGCGGCGCAGGAAGACCGTGTCGCGGTTGCCGTTGGCCAGGCCACGCAGGTAGTACAGGTAGGCGATGTTGCGGTGGGTCGGGTAGGTACGGATGAAGCGGTCCACGCTGGACACCGCGTCATCGTGCTTGCCGGCCTTGTACTGCGCGTAGGCGCTTTCGATCATGGCCTGTTCGGTATACGGGCCATACGGGTACTGGGCTACCAGGCGGCGGAAGCTGGCTTCGGCACCGCTCCAGTTCCCCCCTTCCATGAGCTTGTGGCTCTTCTCATAGAGCGTTTCGACCGGCAGGCCTTCATCCGGATTCTTGCCCTTGGTACCGCGGTGACAGCCGGTGGCGACGAAGAGCAGCACCAGCATCAGGGCGGCGAGGCGGACGGGCGCGGACAGCATAACGGAGCGTCGGATCATGGGGTCAGGGCGGGACGCGGCTGGAATACGAAGGGTCGATGATAGCCTAGTGGCCTGTCCCGCGACTGAAACTGGTCGCCCGGACCCCAAAATTGTCCCTATTGCGGTGTACCCCCATGTCCGATACCCCTGCTGATTCCGATTCCCCCCGCCAGGCCATCGTGCCCGATACCGCTGCCGGCCGGCGTTTCGACGCCGTCCTGGCCGAGCTCTTCCCCGAATTCTCCCGGTCCAAGCTGACCGAGTGGATCAAGTCCGGCGACGTCCTGCTGGACGGTGACACCGTGCGCGGCCGTGACCCGGTGCGCGGGGGCGAGGTGGCCAGCCTGCATGTCGTTCTCGACACCCAGACCCATGCCGAGCCGGAGGACATCCCGCTGGAGGTCCTGTACGAGGACGAGCATGTCTTCGTGATCAACAAGCCGGTCGGCCTGGTGGTCCACCCGGGCGCGGGCAACCCGACCGGCACCCTGGTCAATGCGCTGCTGTTCCGCGATCCCTCGCTGGCGGTGCTGCCGCGCGCGGGCATCGTGCACCGCCTGGACAAGGACACCAGCGGCGTGATGGTGATCGCCCGTACGATCCAGGCGCAGACCGCGCTGGTCGAGCAGCTCTCCGCGCGTGAAGTGCACCGCCAGTACCTGGCCGTGGTGGTGGGTGCCCTGGTCTCCGGCGGCACCGCCACCGCCGGCATCGACCGCCACCCGCGCGACCGCATCCGCATGGCCGTGCGCGAAGACGGCAAGGAAGCGATCACCCATTACCGCCTGCGCGAGCGTTTCCGTGCGCACACCGCGCTGGAATGCCGCCTGGAAACCGGCCGTACCCACCAGATCCGCGTGCACATGGCGCATCTGCGTCATCCGATCATCGGCGATCAGCTGTATGGCGGCGCGCTGAAACTGCCCAAGGGCGCCAGCGAGGAGCTGGTCGCCGAACTGCGCGGCTTCAAGCGCCAGGCGCTGCACGCTGAAACGCTGGAGTTCGTGCACCCGATCACCGGCGAGAAGATCAGCAACAGCGCGCCGCCGCCGGCCGACATGCAGGCCCTGCTGCACGCCCTGCGCGAAGACAGCAAGCGCTTCGCCGAGCAGGAACGCAACCGCCGCTGATGGACGCCCCCGTGCCCGTGCTGCCCGCCGACTGGCCCGCCCCGACCGGGGTCCATGCGCTGACCACCCTGCGCTATGGCGCGGGTGGTTCGGTGGCGCCGTTCGACCAGTTCAACATGGGCAACCGCTACGCCGCTGACGGGGATGACCCGGCGCAGGTGCAGCGCAACCGCGACCTGCTCGTGCCCGGGTTGGGCCTGCCCTCGGCGCCGCATTGGCTTCGCCAGGTGCATGGCACCGGCGTGCGGCGCTTCACCGCGCCGCCGACGGCCGTTGGCGTCGAGGCCGAACCCACCGCCGATGCGGCGGTGACCTCGGTTCCGGGCGTGGTGCTGGCCATCCTCACCGCTGACTGCCTGCCGGTGGTCTTCGCCGCCCGCGATGGCGGTGAGATCGGGGCGGCCCATGCCGGCTGGCGCGGGCTGGCCGACGGCATGTTGGAGGCCACCGTGGCCGCCATGCAGACCCCGGCCGCGCAGCTGCAGGCATGGCTGGGCCCGGCGGCCGGGCCCGCGTTGTATGAGATCGGCGAGGATGTGTTCGAGGCCTTCGTCGGGCGCGACGAGGGCGCCGCGGCGGCCTTCGTGGCAACCCGGCCGGGGCACTGGAAGGTGGACCTGTACGCGCTGGCCCGCCGGCGCCTGCAATCGGCAGGGCTGGACCCGGCACACATCAGTGGCGGGCAGTACTGCACGCTGGCGGACCCGCAGCGGTTCTACTCGCATCGGCGCGACCGCCGCACCGGGCGCATGGCGACCCTGGCATGGATCGCGCCCTGACCGTTGGACGGTAGCAGGGAGCCGGCCAGCGGCCGGCACTACCGCATGCGCTCCCCGTAGCCTGGCTGCATCACTCCCGCCATCACCGGTAGTGC
>NZ_JASCOO010000164.1:0-4704 GCF_029959485.1 Stenotrophomonas sp. PS02301 | reverse complement strand
GGGGCGGGACGCGCCGTAAACCCATCCCTGGGGGCTCGTGGGCGCCATCCATGGCGCCCTGACGGTCCCGCCCCTCCACACCCGCCATCCCTTCGACAGTGCGTCGGTGGCCTGCCAAACAGCGGTAGCCCACGACCGTTGGTCGTGGCGCTTAAGCGAGCAACCCCGCCGGCAGCTGCATCGTGATGCAGTGCAGGCTGCCGTTCTGCCAGATCAGCGAACGGCACGGCACCGGCACGATCTCGCGGTCCGGATAAGCCTGGGCCAACACCGCACGCGCCGCTTCGTCGGCCGCATCGCCGTAGGCCGGCATCAGCACCGCGCCGTTGAGGATCAGGTAATTCGCGTAGGAAGCCGCCAGGCGGCGGCCTTCGTCGATTACCGGCTGCGCCCACGGCAGCGGGAACAGGCGGTACGGCTGGCCGTCGGTCGTACGCAGCGCCGCCAGCTCGGCACCCATCGCCTGCAGTTCGGCGTAGTGCGAATCGCCGGCGTCATCGCAGGCCTGGTAGACGATGCTGTCGGTCGAGGCGAAGCGGGCCAGGGTATCGATGTGGGCGTCGGTGTCGTCGCCTTCCAGATAGCCATGGTCCAGCCACAGCACACGGTCCTGGGCCAGCCAGGTAGCCAGGTCGGCGCTGAGCGATTCGCGGCTGCGGTCCGGATGACGCTCGTGCAGGCACTGCCAGGTGGTCAGCAGGGTGCCGGCGCCGTCGGTCTCGATGCCGCCGCCTTCCAGCGCGAACGGAATGCTCTGCAGTTCGGCGTTTGCGAAGGTGCCGGCCGCGTGCAGCACACCCACCAGCTGGTCATCCAGGCTGGCGTCGAACTTGCCGCCCCAGCCGGTGAAGCGGAAGTCCAGCAGGCGGAAGCCGCCATCGGCACGCTTGAGCGTGATCGGGCCGGAGTCGCGCAGCCAGGTGTCGTCGTACTGAGCGGTCACGAACCGCACGCGGTCCGTGTCGATCCGGTTCGAACGCAGGCGCGCATCGGCGTACGCCTCCAGGTCGTCGTCGGCGACGATGATCACCACCGGCTGGAAGCGGGTGATGGCCGCGACGAGCGCGATGTAGGTGTCCTCGACGTCACCCAGGCGGTCGGCCCAGTCGGTGTCGGCGTGGGGCCAGGCGATCAGGATGGCGGACTGGGATTCCCATTCGGCCGGAAAGCGGAGCGTGTCGTTCATGATCTCAGTGCGATGGCCCGCCGGCTGGCGGGCAAAGGGAAAGGGGTCAGCGGATCGGCGGTTTCGGCCCGATCTCGTTGGCGTCGGCGCGGTTGGCGACCACGTCGATCACCTTCTGCTTTTCGAAGTACACGGTGAACTGCGGGTAGACCCAGCGGTTGATCGTGGGCCACTGGCGCTTCTGCCCGCCGCGCGGATCCAGGCGCTCGCCCGGCTCGCCGAACTGGGCCTGGACCTGCTGCATGCTCTGGCCGCGGACGGGCAGGGCGACGGCGGGCTTTTCACGGCTGCGGTCGATCAGCAGGGTGTCGGCGTGGGCATTGGAAACGGCCAGCACGGCCAGCAACGGCAAAGTGGTCAGGTAACGCTTCATCTCGATCTACTCCCCAGTGGTCAAGAATGCGGAAGGTCCCACGGCCAACGGTCGTGAGCTACCCGGCGATTACACCAAAAATGGCAGCAAAAAGCCGCCCGGAGGCGGCTTTTTGTTCATCACCCGGTCCGGCGAGGGACCGATGGCGGCCGTGAGGCCGGCCGGCTCAGCGCTGGCGAGCCTTGAAGCGCGGGTTCGACTTGCAGATCACGAAGATCTTGCCGCGGCGACGGACGACCTTGCAGTCGCGGTGACGGGTCTTGGCCGACTTCAGGGAAGACAGGACTTTCATTGCATACCTCGGCGTAAACGTTGGATTCGGTTGGAGCGCGGCCGCGATATGCAGATGACAATCGGCAGGTGACGCCCGTTCAAGCCCGCCATTCTACCGGGCTTTTCCCCATCCTTTCAAGTGGTTGGGCCAAAAAAGTCTCAAGCCGCCCCGGGCAGGGGCTAGAATGGGCGGTCACATCTACCGGGAAACCCATGAATCAGCTTCCATCCGTGCTCACCATCGACGGTCCTTCCGGGGCCGGCAAAGGCACTGTCAGCCGCATTGTCGCACGCCGCCTGGGCTGGCATTACCTGGATTCGGGCGCCCTGTACCGGGCGGTGGGCGTGGCCGCCAGTTGGGCTGATATCGATACCTCCGACGCCTCGGCGCTGGTGCGCTGCACCTTCGACACCCACGTGCGCTTCGTGGAATCGGCCGATGGCGGGCTGCGGGTGCTGGTCAACGAGACCGATGCCACCGACGAGCTGCGCCTGGAGACCACCGGGGCGCTGGCCTCGGCCATTGCCGCCATCCCGGAGGTCCGGGCGGCGCTGAAAGAGCGCCAACGCGCATTCAGGATGGAGCCGGGCCTGGTCGCCGACGGACGGGACATGGGCACGGTCATCTTCCCGGACGCCCCATTCAAGGTGTTTTTGACCGCCAGCGCCGAGGAACGGGCCGAGCGGCGGCATAAGCAGTTGAAAGACAAGGGTGTTTCGGTTAACTTTGACGACCTCCTGCGCGAGATCATGGCCCGCGACGCCCGTGATGCACAGCGCACAGTGGCGCCCCTGAAGCCGGCAGACGATGCCGTCGTCATCGACACCAGTGGTATTGGCATCGACGCTGTCGTTGCCAAGGTATTGGATCTGCTTCCGGTTTCGGGTGCCTGATCCGTTGTAAAGGAGGGCCGTCAATCCATCGACGGTGTCGCACCATCGCAAGGCAACAAAAGCTCCGTCCCGCAATGATGCGTGGCGGTTTTCCTACTTAACACACGACCTGCGTTACCGGGGTCGACCAACAGGCGGGCAGTAAGCGGTTCCCTTCGGGGGCCAATGCCCATGTGTCCAACAGAGTAAATCTAATGACCGAATCATTTGCAGAGCTGTTCGAAGCCAGTCAGGCCAATCTGGCCAAGCTGAAGCCGGGCTCGATCGTCAGCGGTGTCGTTGTTGAAGTCCGCGGCGATGTCGTGGTGATCAACGCCGGCCTGAAGTCCGAAGGCATCGTGCCGATCGAACAGTTCCGTAACGACGCTGGCGAGATCGATGTCGCTGAAGGCGACGTCGTCAAGGTTGCCCTCGATTCCATCGAGAACGGCTTCGGTGAAACCGTTCTGTCGCGTGAGAAAGCCAAGCGCGCGATGGTGTGGGACGAGCTGGAAGAAGCGTTGGAAAAGAACGAAACCATCACCGGCCGCATCAGCGGCAAGGTCAAGGGTGGTTTCACCGTGGACATCAAGGATGTCCGCGCGTTCCTGCCCGGTTCGCTGGTGGATGTGCGCCCCGTGCGCGACCCGGCCTACCTGGAAGGCAAGGAGCTGGAATTCAAGCTCATCAAGCTGGACCGCAAGCGTAACAACGTCGTTGTGTCCCGTCGTGCAGTCGTCGAAAGCGAGCATTCGGAAGAGCGCGAGCAGCTGATGGACAAGCTGCAGGAAGGCGCGATCCTGAAGGGTGTCGTCAAGAACCTGACCGATTACGGCGCATTCGTGGACCTGGGCGGTATCGACGGCCTGCTGCACATCACCGACATGGCCTGGAAGCGCGTGCGCCATCCGTCCGAAGTCGTGAACGTCGGCGACGAGCTGGACGTGCGCGTGCTGAAGTTCGACCGCGAGCGCAACCGCGTTTCGCTGGGTCTGAAGCAGCTGGGCGAGGATCCGTGGGACAACATCGCCCGTCGTTACCCGGCCAACAGCCGCGTCTTCGGCAAGGTCTCCAACGTCACCGATTACGGCGCATTCGTCGAGATCGAGCCGGGCGTCGAAGGTCTGGTGCACGTGTCGGAAATGGATTGGACCAACAAGAACGTCAACCCGTCCAAGGTTGTGCAGGTCGGTGACGAAGTTGAAGTCATGGTCCTGGACGTCGACGAGGAGCGTCGCCGCATCTCGCTGGGCATGAAGCAGGTTGCCGCCAATCCGTGGGAAACCTTCGCTGCCATCCACAAGAAGGGCGACAAGGTGTCGGGCCAGATCAAGTCGATCACCGACTTCGGCATCTTCATCGGCCTGGACGGCGGTATCGATGGCCTGGTGCACCTGTCCGACATCAGCTGGAACACCACCGGCGAAGACGTGGTCCGCAACTACAAGAAGGGCGACAACCTGGACGCCGTCGTCCTGGCCGTCGATCCGGAGCGCGAGCGCATCAGCCTGGGCGTCAAGCAGCTGGAGCAGGATCCGTTCGGTCAGTACATGGCGGCCAACCCGAAGGGTTCCAAGGTCGAAGGCGTGGTCAAGGAAGTGGACGCCAAGGGCGCTACCATCGAACTGGCTGACGGCATCGAAGGCTACGTGGCCGCTCGCGACGTTGCGAACGAGCGCGTGGACGACGCGACCCAGTTCCTGAAGGTCGGCGACAAGGTGGAAGCCAAGTTCGTGGGCATGGATCGCAAGGGTCGTACCCTGCAGCTGTCGATCAAGGCCAAGGACGACGCGGAAATGCGCGAAGTGCTGGAGGAATACCAGTCCTCTTCGGCCTCGAGCGGCACCACCCAGCTCGGCGCGCTGCTGCGTGCACAGCTGAACGGCAACAAGTCCGAGTAATCGGTCTGTCGCTGTCGTAGTTTCCTGGGCGGCCCGGACATCAGTCCGGGCCGTTTCAGGGTCTGAGTTCCTCCCCAAGAGCCCGTAATGACCAAATC
>NZ_JASCOO010000163.1:0-4727 GCF_029959485.1 Stenotrophomonas sp. PS02301 | reverse complement strand
CCGCGCGGGTCGGGCCGCCCGCGGGCCGGCCCCCGACACAACACAAACGGGCCGCCGCGAGGCGGCCCTTTTCGTTTCCGACTGCGCACCGACCAGCGGTCGGTGTCTACCCGTTGCATTGGCGCCACCGGGTTACACCGGTGACACCCACTGCACCGGTGCCGACCCGTCGGCCGGCACCGATCAATGCCTTACAGCGATTCGAAGATGCCCGCCGCGCCCATGCCGGTGCCGATGCACATGGTCACCATGCCGTACTTCTGCTGACGACGGCGCAGGCCGTGCAGCAGGGTGGCGGTGCGGATCGCGCCGGTCGCACCCAGCGGGTGGCCCAGGGCGATCGCGCCGCCCAGCGGATTGACCTTGGACGGGTCCAGGCCGCAATCACGGATGACCGCGAGCGACTGCGCGGCAAAGGCTTCGTTGAGCTCGATCCAGTCCAGTTGATCCTGGGTCAGGCCAGCCTGCTTGAGTGCCTTCGGGATCGCAGCGATCGGGCCGATGCCCATCACTTCCGGGCGCACACCGGCGACGGAGAAGCTGACGAAGCGGGCCAGCGGGGTCAGGCCGTAATCCTTGATCGCCTGCTCGGAGGCCAGCAGCACCGCACCGGCGCCATCGCTCATCTGCGAGGAGTTGCCCGCGGTGACCGTGCCACCGAACTGGCCGTTGCGGAACACCGGGCGCAGCTTGGCCAGGCCTTCGGCGGACGAATCCAGGCGCGGGCCTTCGTCGGTATCCACGATCTTGTCGCGGGTGATGATGCGGCGGCCGTCGGCCAGGTCCGGCTGGCGGGTGCGCACGTCGTACGGGCTGATCTCGTCCTTGAACTCGCCGTTCTGGATCGCGGCGATGGCCTTCTGGTGCGAGGCGAGGGCGAAGGCGTCCTGCTCCTCACGCGAGACCTTCCATTCCTCGGCGACCTTCTCGGCGGTGATGCCCATGCCGTAGGCGATGGCGACGTGGTCGTTGTCGAACACGCTCGGCGCCATCGCGATCTTGTTGCCCATCATCGGCACCATCGACATCGACTCGGTACCACCGGCCAGCATCAGGTCCGAATTGCCCAGGCGGATCTGGTCGGCGGCCATGGCCACGGCCTGCAGGCCGGAGGAGCAGAAGCGATTGACGGTCTGCGCGGCGATGGTGTCCGGCAGGCCGGCCAGCAGCACGCCGATGCGCGCCACGTTCATGCCCTGCTCGGCTTCCGGCATCGCGCAGCCGATGATCGCATCATCGATGCGGTTGAGGTCGATGCCCGGCGCCTGTGCGACCACGGAGCGGAGCACATGGGCCAGCATGTCGTCGGGGCGGGTATTGCGGAACACGCCCTTGGGCGCCTTGCCCACCGGGGTGCGGGTGGCGGCGACGATGTAGGCGTCCTGGATTTGCTTGGTCATTGCAGTGATCTCTTGAATGGGGTCTGGAAGAAGTTGCCGGCCAGCGGCCGGCACTACCGTTCTCTTCCGTCAGTTCCGCAGCGGCTTGCCGGTCTTGAGCATGTGCGCGATGCGGGCCTGGGTCTTTTCCTGCTGGGCCAGTTCGACGAAGTGCTTGCGCTCCAGCGTCAGCAGCCACTCTTCGTCCACCAGCGTGCCGCGATCCACTTCGCCACCGCACAGCACGGTGGCGATGCGCACGGCGATCTCGTAGTCGTACGGGCTGATGAAGCGGCCTTCCAGCATGTTGACCAGCATCATCTTGAACGTGGCGATGCCGACGTCACCGGCGACCTGGATGCGGCGGGCCGGCATCGGCGGACGGTAGCCACCTTCGGCCAGCGCCAGCACTTCGGCCTTGGCGATGTGCAGCGTCTCGAAGCTGTTGAACACCACCTTGTCGGTCGCGCGCATCAGGCCCAGTTCCTTGGCGTTGACCGCCGAGTTGGAGACCTTGGCCATCGCGACGGTTTCGAAGGTCTTCTTCAGCTCGGCGAACACGTCGCCGCCGGGACCTGCGGCCTGCGAGGCGCGCACGGCCAGTTCCTTCAGGCCACCGCCGGCCGGCAGCAGGCCTACGCCTGCTTCAACCAGGCCGATGTAGCTTTCCAGCGCGGCCACGCTCTTGGCGCTGTGCATCTGGAACTCACAGCCGCCCCCCAGGGCCAGGCCGCGCACGGCGGTCACCACCGGCACCAGCGAATACTTGATCGCCTGGCTGGTGCGCTGGAAGTTGTGCACCATCTCTTCGAACTGGTCCACCTTGCCGGCCTGCAGCAGGCCGAGCGCACCGGACAGATCGGCACCGGCGGAGAAGGGTTCCTTCTGCTGCCAGATCACCAGGCCCTTATAGCCCTGCTCGGCGCGCTTGATCGCTTCCTGCAGGCCGTTGAGCACGTGGTCGGACACGGTGTTCATCTTGGTCTTGAAGCTGACCACCGCGATGCCGTCCCCGTCGTGCCACATGCGCACGCCGTCGTTCTCGAACACGGTTTCGCCCGGGCTGAAGGTCTCGCCCAGCAGCGGATCCGGGAAGCGCTGGCGCTGGTACACCGGCAGGGCCGAACGCGGCAGCTTGGCATTGCGCGACGGGCTGTAGCTGCCTTCGGCGGCGTGCACACCGTCGCGGCCATCGAACACCCAATCCGGCAGCGGGGCATTGCTCATGCTCTTGCCGGCGACGATGTCATCGGCGATCCACTGGGCGACCTGCTTCCAGCCGGCAGCCTGCCAGGTTTCGAACGGGCCCAGCGACCAGCCGTACCCCCAGCGGATGGCCAGGTCCACGTCGCGCGCGGTCTCGGCGATATCGGCCAGGTGGTAGGCGCTGTAGTGGAACAGGTCACGGAAGGTCGCCCACAGGAACTGCGCCTGCGGGTGCTGGCTCTCGCGCAGCTTGGCGAACTTCTCGGCCGGGTTCTTGATCTTGAGGATCTCGACCACTTCCGGCGCGGCGGTGCGGTCGGCCGGGCGGTAGTCCTGCTTGTCCAGGTCCAGCACCATGATGTCCTTGCCGACCTTGCGGAAGATGCCGGCACCGGTCTTCTGGCCCAGCGCGCCCTTGGAAATGAGCGCGTCCAGCCACGTCGGGGAGGTGAAGAATTCATGCCACGGATCGTTGGGCAGGGTGTCGCCCATGGTCTTGATCACGTGCGCCATGGTGTCCAGGCCGACCACGTCGGAGGTGCGGTAGGTTGCCGACTTCGGGCGGCCAACCAGCGGGCCGGTCAGGCCGTCCACTTCATCGAAGCCCAGCCCGAAGGCCTGCGTGTGGTGGATGGTGGACAGGATCGAGAACACGCCGATGCGGTTGCCGATGAAGTTCGGGGTGTCCTTGGCATACACCACGCCCTTGCCCAGGGTGGTGACCAGGAACGCTTCCAGGCCTTCCAGCACGGCGGCATCGGTGGTGGTCGCCGGGATCAGCTCGGCCAGGTGCATGTAGCGCGGCGGATTGAAGAAGTGCACGCCGCAGAAGCGGTGGCGCAGCTGCTCGGGCAGCACGTCGGCGAGCTTGTTGATGCCCAGGCCGGAGGTGTTGGAGGCCAGCACGGCGTGATCGGCCACGAACGGGGCGATCTTCTTGTACAGGTCCTGCTTCCAGTCCATCCGTTCGGCGATGGCTTCGATGATCAGGTCGCAGTCGCGCAACTGCTCCAGGCCCGTTTCATAGTTGGCCGGCGTGATCGCCTCGGCGTAGGACTTGCTGGCGAGCGGGGCAGGGCTGAGCTTGCCCAGGTTGGCGATGGCCTTGAGCACGATGCCATCGGCCGGACCTTCCTTGGCGGGCAGGTCGAACAGCACCGTGTCGACGCCGGCGTTGGTCAGGTGGGCGGCGATCTGGGCACCCATGACGCCGGCACCCAGCACGGCGGCACGGCGGACTAGCAGGGAATTGGACATGTCGATAAGCCTTTGTTGTCTGGAAGCCGGTCAGCGCCCGGCTCTACGGGGTGGAAAGGGAGGTCGTCGAAGCGCTCGAGGCCGCGCTGGCGCGGAATCCGGCTTCGGCGAAATGAATCAGTTCCTGGGCGGCATGGGCACGATGCGCCGCTTCGGTGACACCGGCGGGTCGCTTGATCAGGCCGAAGTCGGCCATCGCGTAGGTCAGCGAGCCGGCGAGGAAATCCAGGCGCCAGTACAGCTCTTCCTTGCTCAGCCCCGGCACGCACGCGGAGATCGCCTTGCCGAAGTCGCGCAGGACGTGGCCGTAATGGTCGGAAAGGAACTTGCGCAGGTTGTCGTTCTTTTCGGCGTAGGCGCGGGCGATGACCCGCACGAACGCGCCGCCGGTCTGGCGGTCCTGGGCCATCGCCAGGGCCGGCTCGACGAAGGCGGCCAGCACCGGGCGCAGCTCACCGGGGTGCTCACGGCGTGCAGCCTCCAGCTGGCCCAGGCGGGCCGAGGTCATTTCATCCATACGGCGGCGGAAAACCTCGTTGACCAGGTTCTCCTTGGAGCCGAAGTGATAATTGACTGCGGCGATGTTCACATCGGCCTGGCTGGTGACCTGGCGCAGCGAGGTGCCCGCGAACCCGTGCAGGGCGAACAGTTCCTCGGCAGCGCCGAGGATGCGGTCCTTGGTGGAGAAGTGGGCAGGTTTGGCCATGGGGCAGGGCAGTTCAATCAAACGATTGTTTGATACTAGACCTGTGGCCGCGCCGCTGCATTGTGCGGCGCAGCAGAAATGGGGGTTCGTTCATCCGCCGTCCCGGTAGTGCCGGCCGCTGGCCGGCCACCACGCCATTGCCTGAACAGGCCGATCACCCGCGGCACACAGGGCGTTGC
>NZ_JASCOO010000162.1:0-4807 GCF_029959485.1 Stenotrophomonas sp. PS02301 | reverse complement strand
GCGCGGGAGCGCTGGCCAGCAGGAGGGAGAACAACAGGGTAGCGAGTTTGGTCTGGCGCATTTCAGGCACTCCGGGTGGCAACGGCAGGGGGGACGGCGGCGGCACGACGGGCCGGGCCGAAGACAGCGATCTGGCCGAGCAGCCACAGCAGCACCGCGCCGATCGGCAGGTAGCTGATGGGCATGCGCGGCAGCTCGTAGTTGTTCATCAGCCACAGGTTGATCGTGTAGGCCATCAACATGCCCAACACGATCCCCACGGTGGCCAACAGGAAGTTCTCGGTCTGGAAGTAGCGCAGGATCTGGCTGCGGGTTGCCCCCAGCGCACGGCGGATGCCGATCTGCTTGGTGCGCTGCTGCACCCAGAAGCTGGCCAGGCCGACGATGCCCAGTGCAGTGACGACCAGCAATGCCACGCACACGGTGATGAGCAGGCCGACCATGGCGCGGTCATTGGCGAAGTACTTGTTGCGTTGTTCCTCGTAGGTGTACTTGCCGTGCACCAGGCGGCTGGCGTCCACCCGCTCCAGGGCTGCGACGGCGGACTTGAGCACTTCGTCGCGGCGGGTTGGATCGGTGACACGCACCAGGTAGAAGCCCTCGTCATAGGTGGTCCGAAGCGGCAGCACGATCGAGAACTGCGTGTCACCATCACGTGCCGTCGGGCGAGCCAGCACCTTGACGATGCCGATGATGCGCAGCGGCATGGAGCCGCTGTAGATCGTCTTGCCCAGTGCATCGCCGCCGGGGAACATCTTGTCGGCAATTGCCTTGGTGACAACCACCGCCGAGCCCTTGTCCGCCGCGACTTCGTCGTTCTTGACCTCTTCCAGATCGCGATATTCATCGGGCTGGAAATCGCGACCGGCGATCAGCTCCACGCCCAGCGTATCCAGCGCACCTTCCCGGGCGAAGTACTGGGAGGAGCTCAGCGTTGGGCGCTCCTGATCGGGGACCAGGCCCAGGCTGGTATTCCAGGAGCTGTTGCGGAACGGGATCTGATTCAGCGTCACTGCGCTTTTGACGCCGGGAAGCGCGTGCAACGCCGCCAGATCCTCGCGGGTACGTGCCACGGCGTTGACCTGGGGGCCGATGCCGCCCAGCCTGACTTCGATCAGTTCGGTTTCGGCGATGCCGCTGGGCTGGTTGATCTTCTCGATGCGCTGACCAATAAGGAACAGCGCATTGCAGACGATGGCGCAGGTCAGGGCGATCTCCAGCACGATCAGTGCCGCGGCGGTCTTGTGCCGGCGCAGGGTGGAGAGGATGGGACGGATATCCATGGTGTGCTCCGGATCCTTACTGCGATTTGAGTTGGATGGCGGGCGTGACCTGCATGGCGCGCAGCGCCGGCAGGAATCCAGCCAGCAGGCTGGCGACCAGGGTCAGCGCGAAGGTCATCAGCAGCATCTGTCCATCCAGCGTGGCCAACTTGGCGTAGTCCACGGGTTGTTGGCGCACTGCATACAGCCCGACCATCGCCAGTACCAGGCCGAGCAGGCCCCCGGCCAGGCCGACCGTGCCGGCCTCGATCAACGATTGCAGGAAGATCTGGCCACGGCTGGCACCCAGCGCACGGCGTACCCCGATCTCACCACTGCGACGCAGGAATTTGGCCAGCAGCAGGCCCACCGTGTTGATCAGGCAGACCAGCAGGAAGCCCATCGCCAGCCACAACTGCAGGCGCACATCACCGGGGACGACCTTCTTGAAGTCCAGCCATTCCATGACATTGCGCAGGCGCACGTTGTTGGGTCGTTCAAAGCGACCGGCAGCACGCTGCTGATCGGAGTAGTTCTCCAGGTAGCGGCGGTACTCTGCGGCCTGGCCGGGGTTTTCCAGCTCCACCCAGTACTGGATCCAGGTGCAGCTTGCGCTGGGCCCGGTGGGATCGGTCTCGTTGCGACGACCGAAGCAGTCGATACTGCCGTTGCGGTCGAACTTCAACTCGATCGCCGTGGAGAACGGCAGGAAGACGTCCTCGCTGTCGCCGTAGCGACCGGTATACAGATCATAGAAGTGCGGATTGGGGTGCCAGTCGCCGAGCACGCCAACGACGGTCATGGTGTTGCCGTTGACGCGCACCGATTTGCCGACGCTGTTGGCGCCCTCGAACAGCTTCTGGTTGAGTGTCTTGGAAATCACCGCGACCCGGCCGCGACCTTCATCCTCAGTCTCCTTCCACCCTTGGCCGTACAGGAACGGGGTATCGAACATCGGGAAGAAATCGCTCGAGGTGTAGCGCGCATCGGTGCTGAACGGGCGCAGCGTGCTGCTGTCCGGCTCAATGGTGACGCCACCGCCGGTCATCATCGCCTGGCGCTTGGCATGCTTCTCACGAAGCAGCTTGTCCGCATCGAATCGGGTCAGCTGATCGGCGGGCTCTTCTCCGGGCTGATAACCGAGCAGGGGCTGTGGATCAACCAGGACGCTGAACAGCCGGTCGCTCTTCTGCGGAATCGGATCACCGGACAACACATGGAACACGGTCAGCGTGGTCATCGAAGCGCCGATACCCAGCGCGATGGCGATCACCATCAGCGCGGTCAGCACTTTGTTGCGCCGGAAGCTGCGCAGGGCCAGTCGGAAGTAGTAAGCAATCATGGCCGGCCTCAGTCGTTGGCGATGGCGGCGGCAACCGCGGGGCGCGGCGTGGCGAGCACCGGATCGCGCAGCAGGTCGGTGACCTGGCCATCGACGATGTGCACGTTGCGCTTGGCGCGCGCGGCCAGTTCCGGATCGTGGGTGACCATCACGATCGTGGTGCCCTTGGAATTGATCTCTTCCAGCAGCTCCATCACGCCCCGGGCCATCTGGCTGTCCAGGTTGCCGGTCGGTTCATCGGCCAGCAGCAGGCGCGGGCTGCCGGCCAGTGCACGTGCGATCGCGGCGCGCTGCTGCTGGCCACCGGACAGTTCGGCCGGGTAGTGCTTCATGCGCGAGGCCAGGCCCACCTGGCCAAGCGCGTGCTCGATGCGCTGCTTGCGTTCGGCCGCGGGCATGCCGCGGTAGCGCAGCGGCACATCGACGTTGTCGAACAGGTTCAGGTCGGAGATCAGGTTGAAGCCCTGGAAGATGAAGCCAATCTTCTGGTTGCGCAGGCGGCTGCGAGCGTCGTCACCGAGTTGGCTGACGTCCTGGCCATCGAGCAGATAGGTGCCGCTGGTGAAGGTCTCCAGCAGGCCGGCGATGTTGAGGAAGGTGGTCTTGCCCGAACCGGACGGACCGGTCACGGCGACGAACTCCCCTTCGCGGACATGCAGGTCCAGCGACCGCAGGGCATGGGTTTCCACCTGTTCGGTGCGGAAGACTTTGGCGACCGAGCGCATTTCAAGCATGGCTGTTTTCCTTTGAGGGTCGAGAAGATCGAAAGGGACTGAATCAGTTGATGGAGACGCGCTCGGCGTCGCCGAACAGATCACTGCCGGACACCACGACGCGATCGCCGGGCTGCAGGCCAGAGAGGATTTCCACTTCGCCCAAGCTGCTCACACCGAGCTTGACCGGGCGACGGACCGCACTGCTGCCGTCCATGACGTAGGCGTAGCCGTTGCCCTGTTCGACGAACGGGCCACGTTCGATCTTGAGTGCGTTGCGGCGGGTATCGAGCAGCACGCGTGCCTGCATCCGCTGGCTCTGGCGCAGGCCCTGTGGCTGCTTGTCAGCAAAGCGGATGCGGGCGTTGACCTCACCGGCGACCACTTCCGGGGACACCGCGGAGATCTCACCGGCGAACTGGCCGCTGCCGCCGGTCAGCTGTGCCGGCATGCCGATCGACAGCTCGCGCGCGAAGCTCTCCGGCACCTTGATCTCGATCTCGAAGCGGGACAGGTCGACCACGCCCAGGATCGGCGCATTGGCGACGACGTTGGTGTGCTGGGTGGCTTGCACCTGGCCGACCTGGCCATCGAACGGCGCGCGCAGGGTGAGCGCGTCGACCTGACGTTCGACTTCGGTGACCACGGCGCGCTGGCGGTCGGCCAGCAGGCGCTTGTTGCGCGCATCCAGATCGGCGCCCTGGGCCTTGAGCATGGCGTCCTTGCGGGCGTGCTCGAGCTGGATGTCGCTCTTCTTGACGGTGTCCTCGGCCTTGGCGACATCCACCTGCGGCACCGCGCCACCATCGAAGCCGCGTTTGTAGCGCTCCAGGTCGCGCACCGCGGCCTGGCGTTCGATCACGGCCTGGTCGGTGTCTTTCTGGGCGGTGGCGCGGGCCAGCGTGGCATCCAGGCTCGCGCGGCTCGCCTCGGCCTGCAGCCCGGCCAGCGTGGCCTGTTCCTGGGCCAGCTTGCTGCGCAGCTCAGGGCTGTCGATCACGGCCAGCTCCTGGCCCTGCTTGACCACATCACCGGCCACGACCTTCAGATCCACGTTGCCGGCGGAGATCGCATACAGCACCGGGTTGTTGGCCGCGATCACACGGCCGTCCGCAGCGATGTCGCGGACCATGTCGCCCCGGGTGACCTCGGCCACGCGGACACGTGCGCTGTCGAACGAGCGGCTGGCGCCGAGCCAGGCGCGGGCGGCGAAGCCGATCGCCAGCAGCACGACCAGGGCGGCGACCGCCGGCCACAGCCAGCGCTTCCACGGGGCGGGCGCGGCATGCGAGGAAAGGGTCTGGTCCTGGGCGGAAGTGTCGCGGATCATGGGGCTCGTTCGCGGTTGGGTTGTGAAGTACCAAAGCAGACTTCGTGCCAACTTTTCACCCTTTCAAAACAAGGGCTTGCGATCGGGGCGGCGGGGGGGGGGGGGGGGGGGGGCGCGCCGCCGCGCGCCCGGAGGGAGGGGAACCCCCCCCCCCCCCCCC
>NZ_JASCOO010000161.1:0-5062 GCF_029959485.1 Stenotrophomonas sp. PS02301 | reverse complement strand
GGGGCGCGGGCGGGGGGCGGGCGCCGCCCCCGCGGCGCGGGCGGCGCCCCCCCCCCCCCCCCCCCCCCCCCACTACCGGATCCTCGGGTTCCGACCTGTGGCCGTGGGTTACAGCCGCACCAGCAGATGCTTGGCCATCATCCCGTGCAGGTGACCGATGCCACGCGCCAGGTGCAGCGTCGCGAACAGCAGCAGCACACCGATGATCGCCAGCAGCGGTGTGACCCAGAGCGGCAGCATCTGGATGCCGTCGATGTGGATGCCCACGTAGTCACTGGAGAACAGCGCCGCCACCGGTGCCCAGATGAAGCCGATCGAGGTCGACAACAACGTGGTGGCGATCGTGAAGTAGACGATGCCCAGCGGCAGCATCAGCACGAAGTACAGCAGCGTCAGCCAGGTGCGGCCATCGGTGAACATGTCGCCGATGCGCTGCAGCCAGCTGCGGCTGCGGTCGGAATACGTCGGCCGGCGCGGCATGCGCTCGCCGAGCAGGGCTTCGACCAACCGCCCTTCCAGCAGCGACAGACCGCGCACCGAGCCGAAGAACAACACCGCCACCGGAATGCCGATGATCAGCACCATCAGGCCCAGCGACAGCGACAGGCCGGTAACCACCCAGGTGAAGAAGAACGTACCGGTGGCCAGCGACAGGAGCATGTAGAACAGCGCGCCATAGGTGCGTGCCTCCAGTGCGACACCGAAGAAGCGGGCCACGGCCGAGCGTGGCTTGGGCGGCGCCTGCGGCGGTGGTACCGAGGCGATGCCGGGGCTGGTGGCCGCTGCACGTCGGATCGGCGCAGCACCCGCGCTCGGCGTGCGCAGCGCACGGTTCACGGTGATTTCCGTTTCGCGGTAGATCTCGGCCACTTCTTCCGGCGCACCGTAGCTGCCGGCCACATCGGCGATCACCTCGGCCTCGCTGCGCCCCGGCTGTGCGGCCAGCTCCGAGCGCAGGTATTCCTCGGCGTCGTACAGGGCGTCCTGCACCATCGCCGGATCGGCGTCGTGCAGCGCCGCGCGCAGCTGTGCCAGATACGCGGGAATGGTGGTCGGCAAGGCCCGACCGGCCACGGATTCGATGTTCATGCGGTTACCCCTTCCAGGACGGAATCGACGGAATCACGGGTGGCACGCCACGCGGCGGTCCAGTGCCTGAGCACTTCACGCCCCGTGTCATTGATGCGGTAATAGCGGCGCGGTGGCCCGGCCACCGACGGTTCAACATGGCTTTCCAGCAACCCGGCCCCTTCCAGGTTGCGCAGCACCGGGTAGAGCGCGCTCTGCTTCCCGCTCAGCACGCCCTCGCCGACCCGCTCCAGCTCCTTGGCGATCAGGTAGCCATACAGCGGCTCACCGGCCTTGGCCAACACCGCCAGCAAGGCCAGCGAGACCGTGCCGGAGCTGAGCTCTTTCTGGAACTTCTTGAGGTGGACCTCGTGGTCGCTCATGGCGGTCTCCGCTAGCGTGGAGTCCACACTAGTCCGAACTTCGCTATAGCGGATGTGTCGTTAGTCACCCTGTCGCAGGACATCCCCTGGCTGGCCGTAGCCGGTGCGCTTCGCGCACAATCGGGCACTCCCTTCCTGAACGGGTCTGCCATGTCGCCACGTCGTCCTGCCCTGCTCACCCTCGCCCTGGCCTGCCTGCTGCCCAGCCTTGCCAGCGCGGCCACGCCTTACCGCAGCCCGCAGCAGATTCTGGACGCCTCGCCGGACAGTGACTGGCGCACGCCCGACCCGGCCAACCTGCTGTACATGAACCTGCCCGCCGGCCGCGTCATCATCGAGCTGGCCCCGGCGTTCGCGCCGCAGCACGTGGCCAACATCCAGACGCTTGCCCACGAGCATTTCTGGGATGGCCAGAGCATCTACCGCGCGCAGGACAATTTCGTGGTGCAGTTCGGCGATGCCGACGCCGATGATGCCGCCAAGGCGAAGCCGCTCGGCAGCGCCACGCGCAAGCTCCCGGCCGAGTTCCAGCGCGACAGCAAGGGGCTCAAGGTCAGCCCCCTGCCCGACCGTGACGGCTGGGCCGACCAGACCGGTTTCGTCAACGGCTTCCCGGTGGGCCAGGACCGCGAGGACGGCAAGACCTGGCTGGCGCATTGCTACGGTGCACTGGGCGCCGGCCGCAGCAACGAGGAAGACAGCAGCATCGGCGCGGAGCTGTACGTGGTGACCGGGCAGTCACCGCGTCAGCTGGACCGCAACATCACCGTGGTCGGCCGCGTGCTGCAGGGCATGGAGCTGCTCAGCGCGCTGCCGCGTGGACCGGCACCGATGGGCTTCTACGCCGATCCGGCGCAGCGCACCGCGATCCATTCGATCCAGCGGGCCAGCGATGTACCGGCTGCGCAGCGACCCAAGCTGCAGGTGCTGCGCACCGACTCCAGGACCTTTGCCGATGCGACCGAAGCGCGCCGCAACCGCGTCGATGATTTCTACAAGCGGCCGGCCGGCCACATCGACCTGTGCAACATCCCGGTGCCGGTGCGATAAGGCCAAGCCACTGGCGCGTTGAACGTGCATGGGATTGGATATGCACGTCTCGGTCGTGCCGGCCGCTGGCCGGCCGATCGCCTCCGCAGAGGCGATCTCTATCGCTTCTGGGACACCGCCACACTCCCGAGAATGAGCACGCCCGCCACGACCATCGTGCCGGTCACCGGTTCGCCCAGGAACAGCCACGCGAACAGCGCACCGAACATCGGCACCAGATAGGTCACGGTCGAGGCACGGGCCGGGCCGATGCGGGCGATCAGGCGGTAGAACATCAGGAACGCCAGGCCGGTGCAGACCACGCCCAAGGCGATCGCGCAGGCCCAGGACAGCATCGGGATCGGGGCGGTCGGCCAATGGGTCAGCGCCATCGGCAGCAGCAGGATCGCCGCGCAGCCGAGCGTGGCACCGGCCGAGGCCGCCGGCGGCAGGCCGGTCATGTGGCGTTTCACCAGATTGACGCCCAGGCCATACAACAGCGCGGCCAGGGCACCGGCCATCACCGCCGCACCGATGCTCAGACCGGACACTTTGGCCGTGGCCAGCACCACCACGCCGGCGAAGCCGACCAGCAGGGCGATCGCGCGGCGCATGCCGATCTTTTCGCCGAAGAACAGGAACGCGATCAGCGCGGCGAACAGCACGGTCATCGCATTGCAGATCGCCCCGATCGCGGCCGGGGCGCGTTGTGCGGCCCAGGCGAACAGGACGAACGGGATGGCCGAATTGATCAGGCCGATCGGTGCCAGCCACAGCCAGCGACGCGCCGGGAACTGCGCGCGCGCCTGCCACAGGAACGGCAGCAGCACGAGCGCGCCGAGCAGCAACCGCACCTCCACCAGTGCGTACGGTCCGAAGGCCGGCACGGCCACCCGCATGAACAGGAATGAGCAGCCCCAGATCGCGCCGAGTACGGTCAGTTCCAGCGGGGTACGCCAATCGCGCTCCACCGTACCTGCGGCCAGCGGCGCCCCGCTCACGGTGGGCCTCCGCAGGGAAGCTGACACGCAGGGCGAGCGGTAAGGGACGGCAACATGCGCGTGAATCCGGGGGAGGAAGGGCGACAGCATCCGCCTGCCGTCACGCGCCCACAAGCGCGTAGTATCCGTGCAAGCCACAAATATGATTTGGGTCTCGACCATGATCCTTCGCCCTGCCCTGCTGCCCGCGCTGGGGGTGTTCGCGGTTGCCGCACGCCACCAGAACTTCGCCCACGCCGCCCAGGAGCTGCACCTCACCGCCAGCGCGGTCAGCCACCACGTGCGACGGCTGGAAGACCTGCTTGGAACCATCCTCTTCCAGCGCCATGCGCGCGGCGTGCGGCTGACCGCCGAAGGCCGCCAGTTGGCCGACGCGGCGGCGGCCGCGCTCAGTGATCTCAACGCAGTGGCCGGCAACCTGCATCCCCAGGCGGACATCGTGCCGCTGCGGGTCACCACCATCCGCTCGCTGTCGTACTGCTGGCTGATCCCGCGTTTGCCGCGCTTCACCCAACAGCATCCGCGCATGCGTATCGAGCTGCAGACCAGCACCGAGCTGGTGCGCTTCGACGAGACGGGTCCGGAACTGGGCATCCGTTACGGTCTTGGCCAGTGGCCAGGCATGGCCGCGCATCACCTGATGGACGATGAACTCTGCCCGGTGGCCTCACCTTCCCTGGCGGGCGTCTCGATGCTGCGCGAACCGGCACAGATCGCCACCTTGCCGCTGCTCAGCGACATGTCGCCGCAGGGTTGGCGCGACTGGTTCCGGGCGGCGGGTGTGCGCGGGCTGGACCTGCCCTCGCTGCACACCTTCAGCGACAGCACCGATGCGATGCGCGCCGCGGTCTACGGTATCGGCGCAGTGCTGGCGCGCAAGCACATCGCCCAGCCCTACCTGCAGCGCTATGAGCTGGTGCGCCTGCCCGGCCCCGCACTCAAGGCGCGCTACGCCTACTACGTGGTCCACGCCGAACACCGGCCGCTCAGCCCGACCGCGCAGGCGTTCATGGACTGGCTCAAGCGCGAAGCACTGGATGAGCGCACCCCGCTGCCCGCCCTGCCGGATGAACTGCTGGGCCTGCCGCCTGCGGACCGCACGCACGACTGAACCGGACGCCACGACCCGGCGCGCATCCTCACCCGACCTTTTCCGCGTGCTGGCTAGGCTGGAGTCCCTTTCCCCCGAGGCTCGACCCATGGCCCTGTTGCGACTGCGAATCACCGGCACCGAAGACGATGCACGTGCCATCACCGACCTGCTGCAGAGCATCGAGGGGATCGAACACGTCGAGGAAACCGACGACCTGATGCCGCACATGGACGACGACGATTCCAGCTCGGCCGGCCTGTCCGATGACATCGGCCCGGGCACGCACGAACTGGAAGTGGAAGTAGGCAACGCACTCGGCGCCCAGCGCGTGCGTGACGCGGTGCAGGAACTGGCGCTGGAGCTGGATGTCTTCGTGGAATACGAGCAGGACGAAGGCTGAGTCAACCGTCGGGGGGGGGGGGGGGGGGGGGGGGGGGGGGGGGGGGGGGGGGGGGGGGCGGCGGGGCGGGGGCGCCCGCCCCCCCCCC
>NZ_JASCOO010000160.1:0-5638 GCF_029959485.1 Stenotrophomonas sp. PS02301 | reverse complement strand
CGGGGGCGCGGCGCCACCAAACCCCCCCCCCCCCCCCCCAAAAAACCCCCGCGGCGGGGTGCCCCCGCCCGCTTCCATTTACTGCATCAGGTCCTGACGGATCAGAACTTGTACTTCAGGGTCAGCTGCATCGACCAGCGCGACACGCCGGTGTTGCCCTTGTCGTTGTTGTTTTCCTGGATCGTCGGGGTATCGGTGGAACCGGTGAAGTTGTAGATGTACTTGCCGGTGGCCGGATCGATACCTGCGTAGCTGGCTACGCGAGCGGTCGAGTTGAAGCCGTAGTCTTCGATGTGGCCCCACTTCTTGTTGATGAGGTTGCCGACGTTCATGATGTCCAGCGCCAGTTCACCCTTGTGCTCCTTCATGAAGCCCGGGAACTCCTGGGAGATGTGCACATCGAAGCTGTTGGTCCACTTGGTGCGGAAGGCGTTGGCCGGGGCGATCTGGCCCTGGTACTTCTCCAGCTGCGGGTTGGCCGCCAGCCAGTCGAAGAACTGCTTCTCCATCGCCGCGCCGCCGGTGAACTTGACGTCACCGTAGCCGTTGGGCACGTAGAACAGATCGTTGAAGTAGCCGGCACCGGTGGTGGCAGCGGCATCGCCGTTCATGTCGTTGTAGTAAATGTAGCTGAACGGACGACCCGAACGCCCTTCGTAGAACAGGCCCACCGAGGTGTTGTAGTCGCGGAAGAACGCCTTTTTCCAGTTGATCGAGCCGGTCACACGGTCCTTGATCGCGTAACGCGAATCATAGGCCACGTTTTCGTTGGCGGTCCCGATCAGGGTGCTGCCCCAGTTGGAGGTGTTCTGCGAGCTGGTCAGCGGGCTGACTTCCTTCGCGGCGGTGTAGGTATAGGCCAGCGACCAGCCCCAGTTCTCGGTCAGCGGCTTGTTCAGGCCCGCGGTGAACTGGCGGCTGCTGCCCTTGTCCGTGTTCTTCATGAGCAGCACGTCGCCCATGTCATCCGGACGATTCGCCTTGCCACCCGCTCCGGCGGCACCCTCTCGGACCGAGCAGTTGGTCGGCGAGGCGGCCAGACCAACGCACGGCACGTAGCCGGCGTCGTTCCAGTACAGCTCACGACCGTCCTGGCCAATGCGGGTTGCAGCAACGGGGCCATTCTTGCCACGCAGGTCCAGGCGCTCGAAGTAGATCGCGTTGTTGACCTTGGTGTACAGGAACTCGGCCGATGCCACGATGCCGTACCACGGCAGCTCGTGATCGAACGCGATGTTGGTCTTCCACACCGACGGCAGCTTCAGATCCGGTGCCGCGATATCCACGTTCTGACGCGCACCCGCGCCGGCAGCCGGGATGTACGGCGGATTGGTATCCGGCGTGAAGATCCCGTTCTGGTTGCGGACCGTGTACTCGGTGTAGTTCAGGCCGGTGTTCTGGTACGCACCTGCCAGCCAGACGTTCGGGGCGGCGCCGCCGAACAGGCCCACGCCACCGCGCATCTGGGTGGGGCGATCGGTATCGAAGGTGTAGTTGAAGCCGAAGCGCGGCTGCACCAGCTTGTCATCGGGGAGCTTGGTGTTGTCGTAGCCGTACAGCTCCATGATGCGCGGGTTGTACAGGCGCTGCGAGCTGAAGTCCGGCATATCAACACGGACGCCGGCCTGAACGGTCAGGTTGCTGTTGACCGCCCAGCTGTCCTGGACGAACACACCGGTGTTCTTCAGGGTGTACTTGGCCGGAATGTCGTCATAGCTGCCGCCGGCGCGCGGCGCGCGCACAACGTACTGGTTGACGCGGCCGGCAGCGAAATCAGCCAGGTTGGAGAACACGTACGCACCGTTGACGTTGCGGCCGTAGTAATTCAGCAGGTCGTTGTCGGAGTAATCGAAGCCGAACTTGACGGTGTGGTCGCCCACGTACCAGGTGGCGGCACCGAAGGCGCTCAGTTCCTTGCTCTCGACCGCGTTGACGTGCGAATTCTGCTCGGTACCGAAGTAGAGAGAATCATTGCCACCGTTGCCAAAGCCACGGATCTGGATCTGCGGCAAGCTCGACGGCGTGGTGCGGACCGAGGTGTACTCCTTGTGCGAGAGCTTGAACTCGGTCGAGAAGTTCTCCGACCAGTCGCTGAACAGTTCACCCATCCAGGATTCATAGGTCTTCGGCTGCTGGTACCAGAAGCTGCTCAGCGACACGGCGCTGTTGCTGATCTGGGGGAAGCGGACCACGTTCTGCTCGAGCTTGTTGTAACGCACGGCAGCACGGTGGTTATCGCTGATGTTCCAGTCAACCTTCAGTGCGTACTCTTCCACTTCGGTCTTGTTGGCCGGCGCGTTGAGCGAACCGGCATCAAAGCCGTAACCAGTGGCGATCTGCTGCGCACGGGTGATGTCGGCGTCGGTGATGGTGCCCTTGCCGTACGGCGAATCGGTCAGGCTGACGCCCGGGGCCGAACGCTCCATCTTTTCGTAGTTCGCGAAGAAGAAGACCTTGTCCTTGATGATCGGGCCACCCAGGGTCATGCCGTAGGTCTTTTCGTCATCGAAGCCGTTGAAGCGGACGCCTTCCAGATCCTTGCGGACCATGTCCTTGTCGCGGTACGCGTAGTAAACGGTGCCGCCGAAGTTGTTGGTACCCGACTTGGTCACCGCATTGATCACCGCACCGGTACCACCGGCGATGGTGGTGTCGTAGTTGGCGATGTCGATGTTGATTTCCTGGATCGCATCCATCGACACCGGCTGACGCTCGGTCGGCAGGTTGTTGGATTCCAGACCGAACGGATCGCCGGCACCGATGCCGTCGATGCGGATCGCGTTGTAACGGGTGTTCTGGCCACCGACCGAGATCGCACCGTCGGCCTTGCTGACCTGCGAGATGCGCGGGTCGAGGCGGATGTAATCCTGGATGTTGCGGTTGACCGACGGCAGCGACTCGATCGTCTGGCGATCGACGTTGGTGCCGGTGCCCATCTTGTAGGAACTGAAAACGTCCGAACCACCCGCCACAGCCACAACCTGCACGGCCTCGAGGTTGGTGGCACCGGCAGCGATATCGCCGGCCAGGTTGGCGTTGACGGTGTTTACCTGATTGAGGTTCAGGTAAACGCCTTCTTCAGTCTTCGTGCCTTCACCGGACTTGTTGATGGTGATGGTGTACGGACCACCCACGCGCAGGCCGCGCGCGTTGTAACGACCCGATGCATCGGTCGTAGCGCGGCTGACCGTGCCCGACTCGGTGTGCGTGATGGTGACTTCGGCACCGACGACAGGCGCGCCTGCGGCCGACGTAACCTGACCGCCGACACCGGCAGAGGTGCTCTGGGCGAAGGCGGGAGCGGCGGCAAGTGCAGCCACGAGACCAAGCGTCAGCTTGGACATCCGGAGACAACGGGAGTGGGTCATTGGGGAGTAGCCTCGATGCGAGATTGGCGATGGCGGAGAAAAAAACGCGCCCAAGCAGCCTTGCTGGCGGCTGACTGGACTTTTATCTGGGTTCCCTAGCCGCGAGCTGGTTTCAGCCGCAACGGTTAACACTAGATTAACACGGTAACCCCGGATTGTGACGTTTTCGCTACAAAACACACGCCATCACAACGGGATCGTGACGCTATCTTCACATCTGATTGTGACCGGCTGAATGCGGGCCATTTGGCGCCGCCAGCGGTTTCGGGAGGGTCCCCGCGGGGTTTTCAAGGTTCACTGGGGAGCCGGCCAGCGGCCGGCACTACCTGACAGCCGTGGGACGGCCCTGGGCACGGTCGCCCTGGGCACGGTCACCCGACGGTGACGCCCTTCCCGCCCTCAGGCCTCGAGAATCTGGCCGCGATGGGCAGCGCCGGCGGCGGACAGCAGCAGGACCGCCGCGGCGGCGCACTCGGCCGGGTCACGGGCGGTGCGGTCTTCATCCAGGGAGAAGGCACGGGCGCGCAGCGCCGTACGCATCGGGCCGGGCTGCAGGCCGCTGACCCGCACCGGGCTGCGGCCGAGTTCGTCATGCAGGGAGGCGATCAGGCCGCGCAGCCCGTGCTGCGCCGCGCCGTAGCCGCCCCAATACGCCTGCCCTACCCGCGCCGGATCATCCACAGTGAACACCAGCGCGGCATCGTCACTCTGGCGCAGCAGCGGCAGGCAGGCCTGGGCCAGCCAGGCCGGCGCGGTCAGGTTCACATGCACGGCGCGGGCGAAGGCGGCCGGGTCGGCCAGCTCGAACGGGGTCAGCCCGGCGAAATCGGCCGCGCAGTAGAGCACCCCATCCAGATGACCGAGCTCGGAGTGCAGGCGCTCGGCCAGGGTGGCGTAGTCGTCGGGGGTCGCCCCTTCCAGATCCAGCGGATACAGCAGCGGCTCGGGGCCGGCAGCCTCGACGGCAGCGTAGACCCGGTCCAGGCGGCGGGGTTTGCGCCCCAGCAGGACCACGGTTGCCCCGGCCTGCGCGCAGGCGACAGCGGCGGCGCTACCAAAGCCTCCCCCGGCCCCGGCGATAAGAATGACGCGATCGGCGAGCGATCCGGTCCCGACCACCACGGACGGGACCGCACTCACGGCTGGGAAGCCTCTTCGACGATGCGCTTGAGCTCGCCGGATTCGAACAGCTCCAGCACGATGTCGCAGCCGCCGATCAGCTCGCCGTGAATGAACAGCTGCGGGAAGGTCGGCAGGTTGGAGAAGCGCGGCAGGTTGGCGCGGATCTCGGGTTCTTCCAGCACGTTGACGGTGCGCAGCGCGATCGCGCCGGCGGCCATCAACGCCTGGATGGCACGGCTGGAAAAGCCGCACATGGGATATTGCGGCGTGCCCTTCATGAACAACACGAGGGGGTAACGTTCGACTTCGGACTGGATCTGCTGCATCACCGCCACAACGACTCTCCCTCCAATGGGACAACCCGGCCTCACCGGTCGGATAGACTTCCCTGGCCGCCATTGTATGCCCTACCTTCGGGTGGTGGGCACCCTGCCATCGGCCACACTGATGACGATCCGCCATGGATCGGCGCTCTCCCTTCCCAATCTGTCGTGCCCATGCCCCTCGAATTGCCCCGCCTTCCCTACGACCGCGCCGCCCTTCAGCCTCACCTGTCGGCGGAGACAATGGACCTGCACCACGGGCGCCACTTCCGTGGCTACCTGGATACGGTGAACGCACGTATTGAAGGCACGGAGCTGGCCGAGCTGCCGCTGGAGGAGATCGTCCGCCAGAGCCAGGGCAGCCTGTTCGATGCCGCGGCACAGGCCTGGAACCACCAGTTCTATTTCCAGTGCCTGCACCCGCGCGCCGGTGGCGATCCGCAGGGCCGGCTTGGTGAACTGGTCACCCGTCATTTCGGGGATGCCAAGCGCTTGCGCGAGGCCTTCGACCGCGCCGCACTGCGCCTGTTCGGCTCGGGCTGGGTGTGGCTGGTGCAGCACCCCAATGGCGCACTGGCGATCCAGGCCACGCGCAATGCGGGCACGCCACTGACCGGTGAGAGCACTCCGCTGCTGGCCTGCGATGTGTGGGAACACGCGTATTACATCGACTACCAGAACGAGCGCGCGCGCTATCTGGAGTCGTTCTGGAAGCTGGTGAACTGGGACTTCGTCACCGCGCAATTGCGCGATTGAGGCGGTGGCGGCCCCCCGCCCGGCCGCCCCCCAGCTCAACCCCCCCCGCTCTCGAACACCCGCGCGCCC